>JAASSH010000041.1 GCA_021767985.1 Gammaproteobacteria bacterium
AAGCGACGTCGAACATCAGCGTGTCGTCGTTTTCCTCGGACAGGCTTTTGGCGACGCGCTTGATGACCTCGTTGCGCGGGTCGCTGACGGTGTAAACCGGGTGGCCGAAACCGATCACGATTTCCCTGTTGGCGACGCGTTGACGGATATCGGCCTCGGCTTCGTCCGGCGAGCTATAGCGTGACTGGGTTTCGAAGGCGACCTCGTTGGCGCCGCCGTGCTTGGGCCCGCGCAGCGCGCCGATGGCGGCGGTGATGCAGGAGTGCATGTCCGAGCCGGTACCGGCAACCACGCGCCCGGTAAAAGTAGAGGCGTTGAATTCGTGCTCGGCGTAGAGAATCAGCGACACGTGCATCGCCTTGACCCAGGATTCGCGCGGCGGCTCGCCGTGCAGCAGGTGCAGGAAATGTCCGCCGATCGAATCGTCGTCGGTGACCAGTTCGATGCGTTTGCCGTTATGGCTGTAGTGATACCAGTAAACCAGCATCGAGCCGAAACAGGCCATCAGGCGATCGACGATGTTGCGCGCACCCTCGACGTTGTGGTCGGAATCCTCCGGCGCCTGGCAGCCCAGCGCGGAACAGCCGGTGCGCATGACGTCCATCGGGTGGGTGCTGGCCGGCAGCTGCTCGAGCACGGTCTTGACCGCCTGCGGGATATCGCGCATCGACTTCAGCTTGTCCTTGTAGGCCGCGAGCTCGGCCCGGGTAGGCAGCTTCTCGTGCACGATCAGGTAGGCGATCTCCTCGAATTCGCACTGTTCCGCGACATCGAGAATGTCATAGCCTCGATAATGCAGATCGTTACCGGTCTTGCCGACGGTGCAAATGGCGGTATTGCCGGCCGCGGTGCCGGACAGCGCAACCGACTTTTTGGGTTTGAATCCTGGTGTGTCACTCATGATGTCTCCTCGCTGAATAATTTATCTAGGGTTTGTTCGTAATCGTGGTAATCGAGAAAGTCGTATAGCTCCATGCGCGTCTGCATGCTGTCGACCACCTGTTGCTGCGTACCGTCCTGCAATATGTGCTGGTAGACGTTCAGGGCCGCCAGGCTCGCGGCACGGAACGCGGAGAGCGGGTAAAGCGCGAGCTTGACCCCGACCGAGGCCAGTTGCTCGGTAGTGAACAGCGGTGTAGCGCCGAATTCGGTGATGTTGGCCAGCACCGGCACCTGTACCGCGTCGACGAACTGCCGGTATTGCTCGAGCTCGGTCATGGCTTCCGGGAAGATCATGTCGGCGCCGGCAGCGACGCAGGCCTGGGCACGCTCGATCGCGGCCTCCATACCTTCTACCGCGAGCGCGTCGGTGCGCGCCATGATGACGAAGTTTTCGTCGCTGCGCGCGTCGACCGCGGCCTTGACCCGATCGACCATTTCCGCACTGGAGACGATCGCCTTGTTGGGCCGGTGGCCGCAGCGTTTCTGCATCACCTGGTCTTCGATATGCACGCCGGCAACGTCTGCGCGGATCATTTCCCGGATGCAGCGCGCGATATTGAATGCACCGCCCCAGCCGACATCGACATCGACCAGCAGCGGCAGATCGCTGGCGTCGGTAATGCGGCGCGCGTCCTCGAGTACGTCGGCCAGGGTGCTGATGCCGAGATCCGGGGTTCCAAGAGAGCAGGCGGCGACGCCGCCGCCCGACAGGTAAATGGCTTGATGGCCGCATTTCTGCGCCATGATCGCGCTGTAGGCATTGACCGTGCCGACTACCTGCAACGGGTTGTTAGCGTTTACGGCCTGGCGCAGTGCGCGGCCCGGCGAGTTAGTTTGATTCATGTTGATCCTCGAGTATTTTTCGTACGATTTTCCAGGCACCGCTGATATGACGGCGCATGAGCAGTTCGGCAAGTTCTTCGTCGCGCTGCGCGATCGCGGCGGCGATCTGGCGGTGCTGGCTGAGTGCGGTTTGGGCACGCGATGGAATTTGTCCCGATTGACGCCGGCACATGCGAATCAGCTGGTAAAGTTCGCCATTCAGGTTTTCCAGAATCCACTGGTTCTGGCTGGCAACCGCGATCCGGTAGTGAAAATCGATGTCACCCTCGCGCTGGAAATAGGCCTTGCCCTCGGTTTCGCTGATCGCCGCCTCGTGCTGATCGAGCAGCTCCGAAAGGCTGGCGATCTCGCTGTCCGGCATCAACCGCGCGGCGAGTCGGGCTGCCATGCCCTCGAGCGCCTCGCGCGCCTCGTAGATATCCTGCATCATCCGGGCATCCAGGGTAACCACGCGCGAACCCGCGTGAGGTATGCGCACGATCAGCTTGATCTGCTCGAGCCGGTGGATTGCCTCGCGCAGCGGACCGCGGCTGATACCGTACTTTAGCGCCAGGTCGGACTCGACGATCTTGGTACCCTGTGCCAGCTCTCCATCGATGATGTCGGACTTGATGCTGTCGAAGGCGCGGCGCGCCAGGGTAGGTGGCTCGAGCGCATCCTCGGTAGTGGAGACTGGAATGGTTTCAGACATAAATTGTCAACAATAATGGCTAATATTTGTAAAATTTGGCCAAAATATGCAGATATTTTAAATTATTGTCAACAATAATGCTTTCTGACGATCATGCTGTTCGAACATGATCGCGCCCCGGGGCCAGTATTTATGCGGGATTCGAGAATTAATTTTCAAGATAAATAAATTTAATAGTGGTCAACAGCATTAGCGGCTTTATCCAATAATGGGTATAGTTACCGGCTCGGATGAGTCCAGCTGGCCCGGTCCAGGGCGGGTTGGAACCTGTTAAAAAAAACAACTCCAGTTAACAGGCCCGACACAGACACTTTGAGGATAACCAATGAGCAACGAAACCGTAACGATTACTGATAACAGCACGGGAAAGGAAGTCACCCTGCCTATATACACACCAACCGCGGGGCCCAAGGTGATCGATATTGGCCGCCTCTACAAGGAACTGGGTTGCTTCACCTACGATCCCGGATTCATGTCCACTGCCTCCTGCTCCAGTGCGATCACGTTCCTCGACGGCGATGCCGGCGTACTACAGTACCGGGGTTACCCGATCGATCAGCTTGCCGAGCATAGTTCTTACCTGGAAGTCTGCTTCCTCTTGCTGAACAACCGCCTGCCGCAAAAAGAGGAGCTGGAGTATTTCGAAAGCACGGTTACCAATCACACCATGCTGCACGAAGCGATGATCCGCTTTTACCAGGGCTTCCGTCGCGATGCCCATCCGATGGCAATCATGGTTGGCTGCGTCGGTGCACTGTCGGCCTTCTACCATGATCATATGGATATCCATAACGAAGAACACCGCATGATCACCGCGTATCGCCTGGTGGCGAAAATGCCGACCATCGCCGCGTTGAGTTATCGCCACGCCAACGGCAAGCCTTTCATGTATCCGCGTAATTCTCTCTCATACACCGAAAACTTTCTGCACATGATGTTCTCGATGCCGTCGGAGGAATACACACCGGACCCGCTGCTGGCCAAGGCGCTGGACCTGATCATGATCCTGCATGCCGATCACGAACAAAACGCATCGACCTCGACCGTGCGCCTCGCCGGTAGCTCGGACGCCAACCCGTTTGCCGCGGTCGCCTCGGGTATCGCTGCACTGTGGGGACCGGCACACGGCGGCGCCAACGAAGCCGTGGTGCGCATGCTGATCGATATCAATGAATCCGGCAAGTCGTTACAGTCTTTCGTCGATCGCGCCAAGGACAAGAACGATCCGTTCCGGCTGATGGGTTTCGGCCACCGCGTCTACAAGAACTACGATCCGCGCGCCAAACTGATTCGTGAGGTTTGCCACCAGCTGTTGAACGACATGGAAGCCAGCGGTGAGCAGCAAAAACTGCTCGAAACCGCGATGGCGCTGGAGAAAGTAGCCCTCGAGGACGAATACTTCGTGCAGCGCAACCTGTATCCGAACGTCGACTTTTACTCGGGCATCATCTTCCTGGCGATGGGTATCCCGATGAACATGTTCACCGTGATTTTCGCGATGGCGCGCACCATCGGCTGGATTTCGCAGTGGTGCGAAATGATGGCGGATTCAGAGGCCAAGATCGGGCGTCCGCGTCAGCTCTACACCGGCGCGATCGATCTCGATTACGTGCCGATTGAAAAGCGCTGATTCAGCCGCATCCATACCAACGAATAATTGACCGACGAGAACGCCGCAATGCTACAGGCATACCGAGAACACACCGAAGAGCGCGCCCGTGAGGGTATCCCGCCAAAACCGCTGGACGCGCAGCAGACCGCGGACCTGGTGGAGCTGATCAAGAATCCACCGTCGGGTGAAGCGGACTACCTGCTGGAATTATTGACGCAGCATGTACCTGCGGGGGTCGACGAGGCGGCTTACGTCAAGGCCGGCTTTCTGGCAGCGATTACCCGGGGCGAGGCGTCGACACCGTTGATCGACAGGGTCAGGGCGGTGGAAATTCTCGGCACCATGCTCGGCGGATACAACATCGAGCCGCTGATCGCCTGCCTCGACGACGACGAAACGGCGCCCGCCGCGGTGGCCGCACTGTCGCATACCCTGCTGGTATTCGACGCATTTCATGACGTCGTGGCAAAGTCAGAGGCCGGCAATGCCCATGCGCGGCAGGTGCTCGAATCCTGGGCCAGTGCCGAATGGTTCACCAGCAAGCCGCAGCTCGCCGACAAGATTACCGTGACCGTTTTCAAGGTGCCCGGCGAAACCAACACCGACGACCTGTCGCCGGCGCAGGACGCCTGGTCCCGGCCCGACATCCCGCTGCATGCTAACGCGATGCTGAAGAATCCGCGCGATGGCCTGACCGACAAGCCGCTCGAGAAAATCGCCGAGCTCAAACAGCTGGGGCACCCGCTGGCCTACGTCGGTGACGTGGTGGGCACCGGTTCATCGCGTAAGTCGGCTACCAACTCGGTGCTGTGGCATATGGGCCAGGATATTCCCTACATCCCGAACAAGCGCAACGGCGGCTACTGTTTCGGTGGCAAGATCGCGCCCATCTTCTTCAACACCATGGAAGACGCGGGTGCGCTGCCGATCGAGATGGACGTCTCGCAAATGAACATGGGCGACGTCATCGACGTTTATCCCTACGAGGGCAGGGTCACGCGTCACGATAGCGACGAGCTGATTGCCAGCTTCGAACTCAGCACCAACGTGCTTATGGACGAGGTGCGCGCCGACGGCCGTATCCCGCTGATCATCGGGCGCGGCCTCACCGACCGCGCGCGCAACGCGCTGGAATTGGGTGAATCCGACCTGTTCGAAAAACCGCAGGCAGCCGAGGACAGCGGCAAGGGTTACACGCTGGCGCAGAAAATGGTCGGCAAGGCCTGTGGCCTGCCCGGCGTGCGTCCCGGCATGTACTGCGAGCCCAGAATGACCACGGTGGGGTCGCAGGACACCACCGGGCCGATGACGCGCGACGAACTCAAGGATCTCGCATGTCTCGGTTTTTCGGCCGACCTGGTGATGCAGTCTTTCTGCCACACCGCGCCTTACCCGAAGCCGGTCGACGTGGTTACACACCATACCCTGCCCGATTTCATGCAGAACCGCGGCGGCATTTCGCTGCGCCCGGGTGACGGCGTTATTCACTCGTGGATGAACCGAATGCTGCTGCCCGACACCGTCGGCACCGGTGGCGATTCGCATACCCGCTTCCCGATCGGTATTTCCTTTCCGGCGGGCTCCGGGCTGGTGGCGTTTGCCGCGGCGACCGGGGTCATGCCGCTCGATATGCCGGAATCGGTGCTGGTGCGTTTCAAGGGTGAAATGCAGCCGGGTATCACGCTGCGCGACCTGGTCAACGCGATTCCCTATGCCGCGATACAGCGCGGCTTGTTGACGGTCGAAAAGCAGGGCAAGAAAAATGTTTTCTCCGGGCGCGTGCTCGAAATCGAGGGTCTGCCGCAACTCAAGGTCGAGCAGGCGTTCGAACTGTCCGACGCGTCGGCCGAGCGTTCGGCTTCCGGCTGCACCGTCAAGCTCGACAAGGAACCGATCATCGAGTACCTGAATTCGAATATCACCATGTTCAAGTGGATGATCAGCGAGGGTTATGGCGACGTGCGCACGATTACGCGGCGTATCGACGAGATGCAGAAGTGGCTCGATAATCCCGTGCTGCTCGAGGCCGATGCCGATGCCGAGTACGCCGAAGTCATCGAGATCGACCTGAACGAGATTACCGAGCCCCTGCTCGCCTGCCCGAACGATCCCGACGATATCAAGTCGCTGTCGGCCGTCGCCGGCGACAAGATCGACGAGGTTTTCATCGGCTCCTGCATGACCAATATCGGCCACTTCCGCGCTGCCGGCAAGCTGCTCGAGAAGCTCGAGGAGCCGGTCGTGACCCGCCTGTGGATAGCGCCGCCGACCAAGATGGATGAAGCCCAGCTGACGGCCGAAGGCTACTACAATATTTTCGGCCGCAGCGGCGCGCGCACCGAGATGCCCGGCTGCTCGTTGTGCATGGGTAACCAGGCCCGAGTGGCGGAAAACGCGACCGTGGTGTCGACCTCGACGCGTAACTTCCCGAACCGGCTCGGCAAGGGCGCGGATGTCTACCTGGCGTCGGCGGAACTGGCGGCGGTGGCGTCGATCCTCGGCAAGATACCGACCATGGACGAGTACCTGCAGTATGCCAATGACATCAACACGATGGGCGACGACGTTTACCGTTACCTGAACTTCAACGAAATGGAAAACTACACCGCCGCGGCCGATTCCGCGTTCCCGGTCAAGGTCGCCTGACCTTCGAACAATCGACCTGTTGCTCAACAAATCATCCCCGCGCAAGCGGGGATCTTTAAGTCTAATCGGCCATTATAAGATTCCCGCTTGCGCGGGAATGACGGTTTTAAGTTTCGGGTCAGAGTAAAAACTATATAAGTTTTTACTCTGACCCGGAATTATTTGCTTGGGTGGGAATGACGTTGCGTGGTTCGGCTACCAGGGCAGGGAGAAGGTCTTGACGTTGGTGTAGGACTTCATCGCTTCGATCACGCCTTCCTTGTAGCCGAGACCCGAATCCTTGATGCCGCCGAAGGGTGACATTTCGATGCGATAGCCCGGTACTTCCCAGATATTGACAGTGCCGGTTTCCAGCTCGTTGATGAAGCGCACGATATCGTCCATGCGGTTGGTGCAGACGCCGGAAGACAAACCGAACGCGGTCGAGTTGGCGACCTCGATCGCGTGATCGATATCGCGCACGCGAATAATCGGAATCGGTGGGCCAAAGGTCTCCTCGCGCACCAGCTCGCAATCGAAAGGCACGTGATCGAGCACGGTCGGCGAATACACCGCGCCCTGGCGGTCGTTACCGTAAAGCAGGGTGGCGCCTTGCTCGAGCGCGTCGTTGACGCGGTTCTGGAACAGGATTGCCGAGGCCTCGTTGATGACGGTGCCGACATCGGTGTCGGGATCCATCGGATCGCCGTACTTCAGTTTTGCCGCTTTTTCCGCGACCAGTGCGGCGAACTCGTCACCCACCGAATCGATGCACAGCACGCGCTTGACCGCGGTACAGCGTTGCCCCGAATTCTTGGTGCCGCCGGCGACGGCGAGTTCGGCAGCCTTGTCGAGGTCGGCGTCGTCCATGACGATCAGCGGCGAATTTCCGCCGAGTTCGAGCACGGTGCGCCGATATCCCGCGGTCTCGGCGATATACTTGCCGACCGGCACGCTGCCGGTGAACGAGATCAGGTCGATGTGTTTGTTGGTCAGCATTTCGTCGCCCATGTCTTCCGGCAGGCCCGTAACCACCGACAGCATCTCGGGCGGCAGGCCGGCCTCGTAGATGATGTCGGCCAGGATCAGCGCGGTCAGCGGCGTCTGTTCGGTGGGCTTGGCCACCATGCAGTTATTGGTCGCGATCGCCGGCGCGATCTTGTGCGAAATCATGTTGAGCGGATGATTGAAGGGCGTGATCGCCGAAATCGCGCCCAGCAGCGGATCGCGCTGGGTGAAGATCTTGCGCTGCTTGCCGTGCGGGGTCAGGTCGCAGGAAAACACCTCGCTGTCGTCATTGATGCACAGTTGGCCGGCAAGGCTGTATACATCGAAGGCGCGCCCGACTTCGTACAGGCTGTCCTTCTTGCTGAGACCGCACTCTGCGGTAATCAGGTCGGAAATCTCTTCCTTGCGCTCGACGATGATCTCGGCAATTCGCATCAGGATATTCTGCCGCTCATAGCGCGTCAGGCTCGCCTTGTAGTTGGCGGCGATTTCGAAGGCGCCGGCAATTTGTGCGCGGCTCGCTCGCGGCACCGTGCCGACCACTTCGCCGTTGTAGGGGTTGAGCACCTCTATATTGTTGCCGGTATCGCCGTCGACCAGTTCGCCGGCGATACGCATTTTTTCGTGTCTGACAGTCATAGCAGGTTTTCCAGTAAGTGCGCCGGCTCAGAAGCGGGCGTAGTTGAGCGCGACGCTGAAGGCGTCGTAATTATGCAGCGGGTGGCCGAGATCGAGGCCGCTGACCGGCTGGCTGATGATCAATGGCACCACCTGTTCGGAAACGCCGCCGTGCGAGCGTAGCGGCACGTCGAGCCCCGACAGGTCGTGACGCTCGGCAGTGGTGCCGATGACGACGTGCTTGCGCGATACCAGGATCAGGTCGCCCATGCGGTCCGGGGCGAGCTCGAACCGTTCGCAACCCTCGCGGTTGGAATAGACCGCTTCGATACCGTCGATATCCGCCAGCTGCATTTTCAGTCGATCGACATCGGCATCGTCGGGCAGGTAGACGGTGGCATAGGAACCCAGCGCACCGTGGTGCACGACGTAAGGGTCGGTAATCGGCAGGATCACGCGCGCCGCGCCCGGCGACAGCAGCTGATCCATCTCGTCCTGCAGGTAAATAATGTTGGGTTCGCCGGCGGCGTCGTGCTTGGCGTTCATGCCATGATCGGCGGTCAACGCGATTACCGCGCCGAGCGCGTCGAGCTGCGACCAGTAACTGTCCATCATCGCGTAAAAAGAATTCGCGCCATCGCTACCGGGTGCGAACTTGTGCTGGATATAGTCGGTGGTGGAGAGGTACATCAGGTCGGGGCGCACCGATTCCATCAGCTTGACGCCGGCCGCGAAGATAAACTCGGACAACTCGGCGCTGTACACCGACGGCACCTCCATGCCAACCATGTCGAGCGCATTATCGATGCCGTTTTCCTCGAGGCTGACCTGGTCCGATTTTTCGGACGAAAAGCAGATCGCGCCATCGACGCCAAACTCCAGTTC
>JAASSH010000042.1 GCA_021767985.1 Gammaproteobacteria bacterium
GGTAACCCCTGGACCGAGATCGGAAAGGATGTCGCCGAACAGGTTGGAGCCGACCACGACGTCGAAGATTTCGGGGCGGTTGACGAAGTGTGACACCAGGATATCGATGTGATACTTGTCGAGATCGATTTCCGGGTAGCTCTGCGCCATTGCCGCGACGCGCTCGTCCCAGTAGGGCATGGTATGGATGATACCGTTGGACTTGGTGGCCGAAGTCAGGCGCTTGCGTGGGCGCGACATCGCCAGTTCGAAGGCGTATTTCAACACCCGGTCGGTACCCTTGCGAGTGAAAATGGATTGTTGCATCGCCATCTCGGCCTCGGTTCCCTCGTACAGACGTCCGCCGATATTGGAATACTCACCCTCGTTATTTTCACGCACCACGTAGAAGTCGATATCGCCCGCTTGCTTGCCGGCCAGCGGGCACTGCATGCCTTCGAACAGGCGTACCGGTCGCAGGTTGATGTATTGCTGAAACTCGCGCCGGATCGGAATCAGCAGGCCCCACAGGGAGACGTGATCGAGCACGGTCGGAAATCCCACGGCACCGAGAAATATCGCGTCGAATCTCGATAGCTGCTCGATGCCGTCCTCCGGCATCATCGCGCCGGTTTCGAGGTAGCGCTCGCAACTCCAGTCGAAGTGCGAGTAATCAAAGCTGATGCCGTATCGCGGTGCTACCGCATTGAGCACCTTGAGCCCCTCCGGCACTACCTCGTTGCCGATGCCGTCACCGGGAATCACCGCTATCCGATAGGAATTACTGGATGCCATTCGCTAAAACTCGTCATTGCGGTCCCCGAGCCGCAATCCATTCATGCTAATGGATACCGGGTCGGGGCCCGGTATGACTACAAGTCTCTAACCGCCGAGAAACAGCTCGCCGACCTTGGGATTTTTCAGCAAATCGTCGCCCTTGCCCGCGATTGCGAGCTCACCCGAGACCAGCACGTAACCGATATCGGCAAACTCGAGCCCCTTCTTGGCGTTTTGCTCGACCATGATGATGGTCTTGCCCTCCTTGTTTTGCAGGTCGTCGAGGATTTCGAAAACCATGTCGATGAAACGCGGCTCGAGTCCGATCGACGGTTCGTCGACCAGCAGCACCTCGGGATTCATGACCAGCGCTCTTGAAATTTCCAGCAACCGGCGTTCACCGCCGGAGAGCACACCGGCCTTGTGCTTACGCCGATCGGCCAGGCGCGAATACTTGTCGAACACCTGTTCCGCAGCCTGCTTGGCTTCCTGCGGTTTATCCTTCAGAAAACCGCCCATCCAGAGATTTTCCTCGACCGTCATTCCGGGGAAAATCGACTTGTCCTGCAGGATATAGGCAATGCCGGCCTGCGACAGTTTCTGGTTCGGCGTCAGGCGCGTGATATCGCGCATGTCGCTGCCGGTTCCGATTTCGATCTTGCCGGAAAAAATCCGGTTGAAGCCGAAAATCGCGTGCAGGATGGTCGATTTACCGGCGCCGTTGGGACCGATCAGGCACAGCGATTGCGCCTTGCCGACGCGCAGGTCGAGGTTGTGCAGAATCTCCATCTGCCCGTAACCGGCGACCAGGTTCTTGATCGAAACATGCGGTTCGTTGTTGGCCAGCGCATCGAGATGATCGAGCGTGATATCTTCGGCGATGGCCGCCGCCTGGCGTGTGACCTCGTCGACCGAGATGACCGTCTCGACGCCACCGACATGATAGCCGCCGGCTTTCTTTTTTTCTTCGCTGCCGTTACTGTTTTCTGCGCTCATGCTAATGAGCTCCAAGATAGGCGTCGATCACTTTTTGATCGTTCTGGATTTCGTCCGGCGTGCCTTGCGCCAGCATTTCACCATGCGCGAGACAATAAATTGATTCGGCCAGGTTCATGATCACGCGCATGTTGTGTTCGATGACAAACAACGTAATGCCGAATTCCTCATTGGCGCGTTTAAGGCGATCTATCAATCCGTTGATCAAGGTCGGATTGATTCCCGCCGTGGGCTCGTCGAGCAGCAGGCAGGTGGGTTCGTTCATCAACGCCATCGCGAATTCGAGCAGCTTTTGCTGGCCGAACGACAGGTCACCGCTTTTCAGAAAACGTTTTTCGTAGAGACCGACGAACTCGAGCAACTGGTCGGCGCGCTCGTAATCCTCCCGCGTGTTCTTTTTCAGCGCATCGAGCAGGCTCATCTTGCGATGCGGCAGCGAAATCAGCATGTTCTCGACGCCGTTCATCGCGCCGTAGATACGGGTTTGCTGGAAGGTACGCAGCAGCCCCAGGCGCGCGATCTTCTGCACCGGCAGCTTCGATATCTCCTGGCCTTCGAACTTGATAGAACCGCCGTCTATAGGGTGATATCCGACGATCGAGTTGAAAAGGGTGGTTTTACCGGATCCGTTGGGCCCGATAAGGCCGGTAATGCCACCACGCTCTACCTGCATCGACACGTTGGTATTGGCCTTGACCCCGCCGAAGGACTTGGAAACTCCCTGCACGTCGATGATGACATCGCTCATGACGTTTCCTCGCTCGCCTTTTGATCGATTTTCACGCCAAACCATTCGGGTTTGGTATGCAGCAGGTAACCCATCACCCCGTCCTTGAAATAAACCACGGTGACAACGATCAGCGCGCCGAGCGCAACCCATTGCCAGCCGAGGAAATAATTCCAGGTGACCTCCTTGAATACGTGGAACAGACTCGCACCGATAACCGGTCCCCACAGGGTGCCCTTGCCGCCCAGAAGCACACACACGACCATGAAGATCCCCAGGTTAATCGTCTGGTAGGCAGTTTCCAGCGGTTCGAAGTGAATCAGCTGGAAGGCCGATATGCCACCTGCGATCCCGACGAAGAACGCCGCCATCGACCAGGTGACGAGCTTGTAGCGCAACGTGTGGATACCCATTGCGTCGGCCTTCTCCTCGTCGTCGCGAATCGCGTTGATCGCGGCGCCGAAACGGGTCTGGTACAGCCATCGGCAGAACAGGAACACAGCAACGCCGGTAAGCGCGAACAGGAAATAGAAAAAGACCTTGCCTTCATCGAGATCACCCGGGTACACAGGCAGCGCGATCCCCTGGCCACCACCGATCCAGTCCCAGTTGGAAACCAGTTCGCCGGCGGCAATCGCGACACCGAGCGTACCGATCGCGAAGTAGGGTCCACGCAGCCCGAAAGTCAGGTAGCCGATGACAACGGCACAGACCGAGCAGAACACGCCAGCCGCAAGGATACCGACGAACATGCCGGTAAAATACTGCTGATCGGTGAAACTGGTGATACCGCCACCATGAGCGGAGGTATATTCGCCAACGTCATAAACCATGCCAATCGTAACCGCGGCGGCCACATACATGCCGGTACCGTAAAAGAAAATATTGCCGAGCGAGTTGTAACCCATTTGTCCGCCGGTCATATCCCAGGTTAGCGCAACGATGATCATCAGCCACAGCGTTGCCAGCTGGGTACCGAAAGCAGGAAACACGAAGGGCGCGATCACCGTAATGGCGAGAATCGCCGCATATAGAATAATCTTGTTGTTACCCATTTACTTCAACACCTGGCGTACGCGCAATTGCTGGATCAGGCGAATCAGCAACACCAGCAGTAACAGCATGACAGCAATCGCCTGTTGGTAGCCGATTCCGAAGATATGCGCACCGTACTGCTCGAGGGCGCCGATACCGAGACCGGCCGCGATAACCCCCGGCAAATTGCCGAGTCCGGCCGCCGTAACGATGACAAAGGCGCGAATCGAATGCGTGATACCGTAAAACGGCTGAATTACCCAGACCATGACGATAATCGCGCCGGCCGCGCCGCAAATCGCCGCGTTCAACGAAAAGGTGAAGGCGTAAACCTTTTCGGTATCGATGCCGAGCACGCGCGCCGCGCGTGCATCCTGCGCCGTCGCCCGGATGGCCTGCCCCATGCGGCTCGACTTCATGAAGATGATGACGCCGGCTGCCAGGATCGCTGCCATGATCACGCCGATCAATTTGGCGATTGGAATATCGATCAGGCCATCGGCGAAATACAGCGTTTCATAGCCGAGATCGACGCTTTGCGTATCCGAACCGAACAGCAGGTTAAGGATTTGCGCCATCATGATCGCGAGACCGAAAGTCGCCAGCAGCGAGGTGAAAAGGTCGCGTTCGATGACCCTGGATATGACCAGCTTGTATACGACCCAGCCGATGCCCCACATCACGATGAAAGCCGCGGGCACGCCGAGCAGAGCGGGGAAACCGTGCTGCACCAGCCACCAGGAAACATAACCGCCGGCGATAACGAAGTCGCCCTGGGCGAGGTTCTTGACGTTCATTACGCCCCAGACCAGCGCCAGGCCATAAGCGGCGAGTGCGAACAGCGCGCCGATCATGATGCCATCGATAACGATCTTGAAATTAACGATCGGGAACTCGAACAGTAACCCGATATTGCCGAGGATTTGATCCATGAATTTTTCCGGATGAAAAGAAAACAGGACGCCTGAGCGTCCTGTTTTCTATCGGCTCTTTAGTTACGCGGCCAGTTGAGCTCGTGCGAGGCAAATGCCGACGGTGCAACCACGTTGTACTCACCGTTCTGGATCTGGCGCAATACCATCGGCTTGGCGATGTTGTTACCCGCTTCGGAGAACTTGATGCCGCCGTAGAAGGTCTGCATATCGGTCGCGGCCAGCGCGTCACGAACCTTTTCCTTGTCCAGCGAACCGGCACGCTCGAAGGCATCCTTGAACACGTACACCGCGGCCGAAGCCTGAGCCGTCTGGTAGGGTACCTTTTTATCCTTGTACTCAGGGTAAGCCTTCTTGAAGCCCGCTTCGTACTCGCCGGCAGTGCCAAAGATCGGATCGCTGTAAGACAGGGTTTCAGCCCACTGGGTCGAACACAGGATATCGTTGGCGGTAGCACCGAACTTTCCGGTCACGTCGGCGGCTTCGCAGTGCGTCATCGCGATCATCGGTACCTTGATGTTTTGCTCACCAATCTGGCGCACAGCAGTGGCGGCGCCCTTGGAGTGGCCGCTGACGATCAGCAGGTCGGGCTTCAACAGCTTGACCTTGGTCAGGATCGCGCTCATGTCGGACAGGTCGCGCGGCAGCTGCTCGTCGATGACGGGCTTCATACCATATTTCTTGGCATCATCAAGCACGCCCGCACGAATATCCAGTGAGAATGGATCGTTTTCGACCGCGACCGCGACCTTGACCGAAGAGGCTTTCTTGCCTTGCTTTTCGGCCATTTCGGCTGCCAGCGTTACCGCCGAGGCGAGGTACTGCTCGGAGGTCGACAGCACCGCGAACAGGTACTTGTAACCCTTGTTGAACAGCGAACGCGACGCGCCCTCGGCTTCAACCATCGGGATCTGGTACTTTTCGGTTACCGGCGCGATCGCCTTGGTCAATCCCGAAGAATATGGCCCGAGCATGTACTGCACCTTGTCCTGGCTGATCAGGCGCTCGGCCAGCGTCGCACCGCGGTCACCCTTGGACTCGTCATCGTAATAGGTCACCCGGAAGTTGTAACACTTGCCGTCGACCATGACGCCACCGGCGTCCTTGATTTTCTGGATCGCGTACTCGTAACCATTCTTGGCGTGAATACCGTTGGTTGCGTATTTACCGGTCAACGAAATCGCCGAACCGATGTGGATTTCATCACAAGCCGCCAGGCTGGCCTGGGAAAACAGCAGTGAGACAGACGCCATCAAAATAGACAGCAGGGATAGCTTCTTCATTTTGCTCCTCCGATTGTCGAGCTGCAGTTATTAACTGCGTTTTTATATTTGAACCGAGGATTCTATGCTGTCTGCATCGGCATCGCAACCGGTTCAATCCACCACTAATTGTAGTGTTTTCAAGCTTGCGCCCGGCTTAACGCTCAAATCAATTCATCCTTGCGATCGTCGGTTTCGCCATAACGACTGAGCGCGGGGGCCTTCAGGCCCTCGTAGAGTTTTTCGAGGTTGGCGTTAATGAGCCTGCCCTGCTGCTCGAACAGGCTGTTACCCTCGAGATCGCTTTCGACCAGGAAGGGACCGAAGTTCTCGACCTCGAAGATCCACATCGCCTGTGCATTGCCAAGCTCTTCGAGCCAATGGACCGCCCTGACCGCCTTGATGCCTCGCCCCAGCAAGGCACCGGTACCGTAACCCACCGTGGTCAGGTAAATCGCGCCCGCCGGCACCAGCATATCGCGATAGTCCTCGATCGACATACCTCCCTTGCCGATAATTATTTTCGCGTTGGATGTCTCTAACCAGCTTGCCATCCACTTCGAGAAACGAAAGCTTGCGGTCGCGGTGACACCACCGACCGAGTAGCTGCCATCGGGCTCGACCGCCGCCGCGGGCGAACAGTGAAAGTTAACGTTACTCAACTCTGCCAGGCCCTCGGGTAAGTCGGCACCTTCTTCCAGCACCTTTTTGTAAACGCCTTCGCGACCGGTATAAATCACCCCGTCGAGGTAAACCACGGTGCCGATTTCGAGCCCGTCGAGGTCTCCTTCCCGGACCGGAAGTTTCAGACGGACTGTTTTTCGTTGTGCTTGGCTATCGGCCATTCGACTGTCTCTCTGCGCATGTAGGGGGTGAACCATTCGGGATCGTGACGATATTCGGTGCTGCCGTCCGCATGGATTCGCACCGTGGCGCGGCGCGACGACAGGCAGAAGGCGTGCACGCTCATCGGCATGCCGCCGGTATGGGTATAACCGACCTCGATGTGGCAGTCGGCGACCATCGCGTTACCGATGAAACCCATCGCGCCCATGCCGATACTGTTACCCATTTTTTTCAACTCGAGTTCGAGTTCGGCAATCTTCGGGTCCGGATTACGGTCGCCGACGGTACGCAGGCACGCCGCCTGCTTGCCCAGCACCATGGTGATATCCTTGGATCCGCCGAGCCCGATACCGATAATCGCCGGCTGACAAGCGAGCCCGCGCGTGCCGAATGCGACCAGCGTATCGAGGAAGAAGCGCTTGATCCCGTCGATGCCGTCACCCGGGAACAACATGCGGTAATCGGTGCCGAACAAACCGCCCTTGTGTACCGTGGTGATATCGATCCAGTCGACATCGGGCTCGAAACTCCAGTCGATTTCGGGCGCGTTGATGCCGACGTTGTTGTTGTGGTCGGTACGCCACAGCGGATGTACCCGGTTCGGGCGCAGCGGGATATCATGGGTTGCCAACGCGGTGGCGCTGCGTAGTGCGCGTTCCAGGCCGGTAAACCCGTCCGCCAGCCGCGCCTCGTTGCCGACCTTGACGTAATAGCGCGGCAGGCCCGTGTCGGCGCACATCGGGCGCCGGTCTTCGCTCGCCGCGTTCCAGTTATCCATCATGGTTTGCAGTACGAAACAGGAAAGGTCGCCCTTTTCCCATTTCGCCATATCCTCGATGCCCTGGCGGTAATCCGGCGGGATATCGATCGCGGCGTTGGCCATGATCTGGCGTGCCGCGGTTTCAATGGTTTGATAGTCAATCATTTTCGATCAGGGACTCCCCCGGTTTGACGATAGAGAAATCGACCGGCGCGCGTTCGACCTCCACCTCGTCCCGCGCTCGGCGGGCAATCGTAAAATAGGATTCCTCGAGGCTCCCGACCTCCGGAAAATCCTCGCGGTAATGCGCACCCCGTGAATTCTCGCGCGATAGCGCCGCCGCCGCAATCACCTCGGATACCTCGATCAGGCTGCGCAGGTTGAGCCAGTCGTGCCAGCCGAGGGCGAAAACGCGGTTATCGTCACCGATGCCGGATTCGAGCAACTCCGCTCTCAACGCCGCCAGCTCGCGCTGTGCGCGCACAATACCCTGCGCATCGCGCAACACGCCAACGCCGTTCCACATGACATCGAGCAGTCGGTCGCGGATTGCGTTGATATCGGATTTGGGCCGGCGCAGAGGCGCCATACACTCGTCGATGGCTGCGCCTGCCATGTCCTGGTCGACTTCGGCCCAGGTCGCCTGCTTTGCCGCGAAAGCGGCCATCTCTTCGCCGGCAATGCCGCCGAAGACGGTCGAATTGGCGACACCGTTACCGCCGAGCCGATTGGCGCCGTGCGCGCCGCCGGCGTCTTCGCCGGCGACAAACAGCCCGGGCAAATCGCTGCGCGTGTCCGGTTTGACGACCACTCCACCCATCAGGTAGTGCGCGGTCGGCACCACTTCGACCTGCCCGCCGGCGAGATCGAAACCGCAATCGGCACAGCGCCTGACCATACCGGGAAACCGGCGCGCCACTTCGGCCGAACCCAGGTGGCCCATCGCGATATATACCCCGCCGTTGGGCGTGGTGCGCCCGGCACGCATTTCGGCATAGATTGCGCGGCTGACGATATCGCGCGTCGCGCGTTCGCCATCAGGATCGTAATTGAGCATGAAACGCTCGCCGTCACCATCGAGCAGGTAGCCGCCGGCGCCACGTAAACCTTCCTCCAGCACGGTGCCGGTCATGCGCGTATCGGTCCCGGCCAGCAGGCCGGTCGGATGAAACTGCACCATTTCCATATCGCGCAAGCCCAGTCCCAGGCGCAGCGCCATCGCCAGGCCATCCATCGATTTGTCACCCGACGGGGTGTGGTAGCGGTACATGGTCGGTCCGCCGCCGGTCGCCAGCAGTACGGCCCTGGCCTGCACCAGGCGGAACTCGCCGCTGCGCATGTCGACCAGCAGCACCCCGGCGAGCGCAGCACCGTCGCGCGACGGTATCAGCGCCAGCGCGCGATGCTCCTCCATCAGGTCCACCGGCAACGCGCGCACCTGCTCCATCAGGCGGCTGATGATCTCGATACCGGTCAGGTCGCCCTTGTGCACGGTGCGATCGAAGGTCTGGCCCGCAAAGGCCTTGTGGTGCAGCGAACCGTCGTCGTTGCGATCGAAGAAACATCCCAGCTCGTTCTCCAGTTCCTGCACCCGCGTTACCGCGGTCTGGCACAGGCGCATTGCCATCTCCTGGTCGGGCAGCCATTTACCGCCGACGATGGTATCCATGAAATGCCGCTCGACCGAATCCCCGGGACTCAGCGCCACGTTATAGCCGCCCTGAACCATGCGCGTACAGCCGCACTTGCCGAGCAAACCCTTGATCGCGATGCTGACCTTAAGGTCCGGATTGGCCTGCTTTGCATGCAGCGCCGCAAACAGGCCGGCTCCACCGCTGCCGAGGATCAATATATCGGTTTTGAGAACCTGGTAATCCACTCA
>JAASSH010000043.1 GCA_021767985.1 Gammaproteobacteria bacterium
ACTGCGGCCGGTTGCGACTTGCCGGCGCCAGTCTGTACCGCCCGTGTTTTCTTCACCAGTAACTCGGTTTCGCGTACCGACAACCCGCGATTAACCACCAGCCGCGCAACTTCGATCTGGTCGTGGCGGATCAGCGCCAGCAGGGCGCGGGCATGACCCATGTCGAGTAATCCCTTATTAACCTGCTGCTTGACCGGATCGGCCAGGTCGAGCAGTCGCAGCATGTTGCTGACGGCCGCGCGCGAGCGGCCGACCGAATCTGCAACTTGTTGATGTGTAAGATCAAATTCTTCGATCAGACGCAAAAATGCCTGCGCTTGTTCGAGCGGGTTCAGGTCCTCTCGCTGGATATTTTCGATTAGCGCGATCGCGGCGGCCGACCTGGCGTCGAGTTCGCGGATTACCGCCGGAACTTTCTGCAACCCGGCAAGTTGTGCCGCACGCCAGCGGCGCTCACCGGCAACCAGTTCGAAATGGTCACCCTCGGGACGCACCACCACGGGCTGCACGATGCCCTGTGAACGAATCGAATCGGCCAGCTCCTGCAACGACTCCTGGTCGAAATTTTGCCGTGGTTGATACTTGCCGCGCTGGATACGATCGATATCGAGCTCGATCAGGCCATCCGATTTTTCTTCGTCGTCAACACGGGTAACTTCATCGATGTTTCCGATTAGTGATCCGAGTCCTCTTCCCAGGCGCTTTTTTTTCATATCGATTATTGAGTTATGTGATGTCTTTGCTTGGTTTCACGACGTAGTACCTCGCCCGCGAGCGCGAGGTAGGCCATCGAGCCGCGTGAATTCTTGTCGTATTTCAGAATCGACTGCCCAAAACTGGGCGCTTCTGCCAGCGACACGTTACGCGGGATGACGGTGCGGTACACCTGATCGCCAAAATGCTCGACCAGCTCCATTGACACGTCGTTGGAAAGATTGTTGCGCGAATCGTACATCGTGCGCAGCAAGCCTTCGATCCGGATATTAGGGTTCACGCTGACTCGAATCTGCTCGATGGTTTCGAGCAGCGACGACAATCCCTCGAGTGCGAAATATTCGCACTGCATCGGGATCACAATGCCGTCGCCGGCCACCAGCGCGTTAATGGTCAGCATATTCAGCGCCGGCGGACAGTCGATCAGTATGTAGTCATAGTCGTCGCGCAGCGTGTCGAGCGCCAGTGAAAGCTGTTTTTCGCGGCCAATCTTGTTCATCAACTGCACCTCGGCCGCGGTTAGATCAGCGTTAGCGGGCAGCACGTCGTAGCCTGCCTCGGTGGGGTGCTGCAGCGCCTGCCTGGCACTGACTTCGCCGAGTAATACATCGCAAAGGCTGTATTTCAAATCGTTCTTGTCGATACCGCTGCCCATCGTCGCGTTGCCCTGCGGGTCCATGTCGACCAGCAGCACGCGGCGCCGGGTCGCGGCCAGCGCCGCGGCCAGATTGACCGTAGTCGTGGTCTTGCCGACTCCGCCCTTCTGATTGGCAATGGTAATAGTTCGGGTCATAGCGGTGTAATCGTCACCAGGCTACGGGTTTCGCCGATGCCGGGCACTGTTAACGTTTCTTCCTCGAATTCGAATCTGTCGGTATCCAGCTGCTGCGCCTCCTGTCGCTTGAGCCCGGTCTTCATCGTCAGTAACCGGGTTTTCGGCGTCAGCAAATGCGCAACACTGTCGCAGAAATCCGCCAACGGCGCGTAAGCGCGGCTGACAATGAAATCCAGCGAGTCCGGGGCATGATAGTCCTGAACCCGCGACTGCACAACTTGCGCATTGCGCAGCCCGCAATGCGCGATCGCCTGGCGAATAAAACGCGTCTTACGCGCATTGCTATCCAGCATGATCCAGATAGTCGCAGGCATAGCGATCGCTAGCGGTATTCCCGGCAGGCCGGCACCGCTGCCGACGTCCAGCACCTTGTTGGCCTGCAGCAGCGATGGCATCAGCGAGAGGCTATCGAGCAGGTGATGGCTCAACATTTTTCGCGGCTCGGTGATTGCGGTGAGATTATAAACCTGGTTCCATTTGGCTAGCAGCAGCAGGTATTCCAGCAATTGATCATATTGTGACTGCTGCAGCGAGATCCCGAGTTCCTCGGAACCGGCGCGGAGTTCGCTTGCAAGATCCATTCAGGCCGACTTCTGCACCTGGTACTGATGCCGCTTGAGATGCACCAGCAGCAAAGAGATCGCTGCCGGCGTGACTCCCGAAATGCGGCTCGCCTGGCCAATCGTTGCCGGCCGGTGTTGCGCCAGTTTCTGGCTTACCTCGTTGGAAAGCCCGCGCACTTCAGTGTAATCGAGCGTTTCCGGCAGCTCGGTTTGTTCATGTTGGCTGGCCTTGTCGATTTCCTGTTGCTGGCGCGCGAGATAACCGGCGTACTTGGCATTGACCTCCGCCTGTTCGCGCACGTTTTGCGGATATGAATCGGCGCCTGTAACAAACGGCATGACATCCCCGATTTCGACTTCGGGGCGTTTCAGAATTTCGGCTATGCGATACTCGCGGGTCACCGGATTTTGCAGCACGCTGTCGAGGGCCTCGGCTGCGGCCGTGCCGGGCCGGACCCAATGATCGCCGAGCGCCTGGTTCAATGATTCGAGCTGCTCGCGATACTGCTCGAAGGCGCGCCAACGGTCATCTTCGACCAGGCCCAGTTCGCGCCCCAGTTCGGTCAGGCGCAGATCGGCGTTGTCTTCACGCAACATTAACCGGTATTCGGCGCGCGAGGTGAACATGCGGTAGGGCTCGTTGGTGCCGCGTGTAATGAGGTCGTCGACCAGTACACCAATGTAGGCCTCGGAGCGCTTAAGCTCGAGCGGCTTCTTTCCCTGCACCCGGGCCGCGGCATTGGCGCCGGCCATCAGGCCCTGCGCACCGGCTTCTTCGTAACCGGTGGTGCCATTGATCTGGCCGGCAAAAAACAGGCCCTCGATGTAGCTGGTTTCCAGCGTCGGGCGCAGATCGCGCGGATCGAAATAATCGTATTCTATAGCGTAGCCGGGCCGCGTGATCAGCGCTCGTTCGAAGCCGAGCATGCTGTTGACAACCTGTTGCTGGACGTCATAGGGCAGGCTGGTGGAAATACCGTTAGGATACACCTCCCCCAACTGCAGGCCTTCGGGTTCGACAAATACCTGGTGCGAAGTCTTGTCCGCGAAACGCACCACCTTGTCTTCGATCGACGGGCAGTAGCGTGGCCCGACGCCCTCTATTTCGCCGCTGAACAACGGCGAACGGTGCAGACTTTCGCGAATGATATCGTGGGTTTTCTCGTTGGTATGGGTGATGTGACAGCAAACCTGCTCGGGGTGCATGTCGAGGGTACCCATGGTCGAGAACAACGGCAGCGGCGTGTCCCCCGGCTGCTCCTGGAGGCGGGCGTAGTCGATGGTTTTGCGATCGATACGCGGCGGGGTCCCGGTTTTCAGGCGGTCGACGCGAAACGGTCGCGCGCGCAGGCGCTCGGCGAGCGCGGTCGCCGGCGGATCACCGGCGCGGCCGCCGGCATAGTTGGAATCGCCTATATGGATCTTGCCATCTAGAAACGTGCCGACGGTTAGCACCACGGTTGGCGCGTAAAATTTGAGCCCCATTTGCGTGACAACGCCTTCGATGGCACTGCCGTTTTCGATCAGATCGATCACCGGTTGCTGGAATATCGACAGGCCCGGTTGATTTTCCAGTTTGGTGCGGATCGCCATGCGATAGAGCTGGCGGTCGGCCTGGGCGCGCGTGGCGCGTACCGCCGGACCCTTGCGCCGGTTGAGAATCCTGAACTGGATGCCGGCTTTGTCCGCGGCCAGTGCCATTTCGCCGCCGAGCGCATCGATTTCCTTGACCAGGTGACCCTTGCCGATGCCGCCGATAGCGGGATTGCAGGACATTTGTCCGAGGGTTTCGATGCTGTGTGTCAGCAATAAGGTATCGACGCCCATGCGCGCAGCCGCAAGCGCGGCTTCGGTACCCGCATGCCCGCCGCCGACCACGATCACATCGAAACGCTTATGAAACTCCATCACTGGTCATAATATCCAAAAAGGGCACGCATTCTAGCTTAATTGAGCTTCATTTCCAAAATCCGCCACCCACCAACATAATTCTGGGTCAGAGTAAAAATTAAGTAGTTTTTACTCTGACCCAGAATTATTTCCTGGTGGCGTGATTGACGATGAGATCGGGCAGTGAGTGCATACTTTCGAAGACGAGATGCGCGCCGCTGTCCTGCAGTTTATGTGCCGGTATCAGCTCCGCATACCCGAAAACAGTCATGCCGGCGGCGACCGCACCGCTGACGCCGATCGGGCTGTCTTCGATGACCAGGCAGCGCGCGGGATCGGGAGCGCCCATGCTGGCGGCGGCGTGCAGGTAGATATCGGGGTGCGGCTTGCCGCGTTCGACCTCGCTGGTGCTATAAATATTGCCTTCGAAAAAATCGATCAGCCCGGTTTTGCCGAGCGTCATCTGCATTTTTTCGTGCGATCCGCTGGACGCGACGCAGTATGGCAACGACAGCTGGTTCAGCACGCTTTCGATACCGACGATGGCCTCGACCGAGCTTGCCAGCGCCTGGTTGATGTCCTGCTGGTAACGCTGATCGAGTTCGGCCGGGGGCGGCTCACCGATCAGCTCCTCGATTTTTTGCAGGCACTGCAGGCGCGAGTGACCGACAAAGATATCGAACATGTCTTCGAGCGTGAACTGCAGATCGCAAACCTCGTGCAACAGGCGCGCAAAGACCTCGTTGGCGACGCGTTCGCTGTCGACCAGCACGCCGTCACAATCGAAGATGACTAGGTCGAAACCGGAATTCAACTAGCTTGCGCCCGGTGCCTCTTTCCTGGCGATATTGGTCGCCAGCGCGATCATCGACGACAGGTCTGTCAGATTCGATGGCACCACGAGGGTATTGCCCTCTTTCGCCAGGTTACCGAACTGCTGCACGTAGGCCTCGGCGATACGCAACTGCATCGCCGACTCGCCACCCTCGGTGACCAGGGCCTGGCCCACGCGCTGCAGGCCTTCCGCGGTTGCAGTCGCCACCGCCAGAATCGCCGCGGCTTCGCCCTCGGCCTCGTTGATCTGCTGCTGCTTGGCGGCTTCCGATTCCTTGATTACACGCTGCTTCTCGCCTTCGGCCTCGTTGATCTTGGCGTCGCGCTCGCCTTCCGAGGTCAGGACCACAGCACGTTTTTCACGCTCGGCACGCATCTGCTTCTCCATTGCGGTGAGCACGTCATGCGGCGGGTTGATATTCTTGATCTCGTAGCGCAGCACCTTGACACCCCAGGGATCGGAGGCCTTGTCGAGCTCGGATACCACGTTGGCGTTGATCATGCCGCGTTCCTCGAAGGTACGGTCGAGATCGATCTTGCCGATCTCGCTACGCAGCGTGGTTTGCGCCAGCTGCGAAATCGCAAACGCAAAATCGGTGATACCGTAGGAAGCACGTTCCGGGTTCATCACCTGCAGATAAAGCACGCCATCGACCCCGACCTGCACGTTGTCGCGGGTAATACAGACCTGCTCCGGAATATCGAAAGCCAGCTCCTTAAGGCTGTGCTTGTAGGCAGCGGATTCGATGAACGGGATCAGTACGTGAAAACCGGCGCGCAGTGTTCGGCTGTACTTGCCCAGGCTTTCGATCACGTAGGCGCTTTGCTGCGGCACGATGACGGCGGTCTTGAAAATGATCAGGATCACTACTATCGCGATTGCAAGCGCAACCCAAAAAGCAAAATTTCCGTAAATGTCGAACATTTATTCTGCCTCCTTGATGGTTTCGAGATTCAGTTTGAGACCGTCGACCCGGCTGATTCGCACCCGTTGCCCGGCACTGAATGCCTGATCGCTATCATTGACAATGGTCCAGTCGGTACCGCGATAAGACATGCGCCCGGATTGACCCGGTTGCAGCGCCTCCTGAACGGTGACGATTTCACCGGCCGGCCCGGTTTCGTAACCGACCCCTGAGCCGCGCAGCATGGCATAGAGCTTCTTGCGGAAAATCACCATGAACACCACGGAAATGATCGAGAAGAGAATCCACTGCATCCAGGGTTCGAGGTCGGCGCCAGCGAGTTCGACCAGGCCGGTCGCCATAGCTGCAAGGCCGATAAAAACCAGGTAAAACGCGGCTTCGACCCCGAGCAGCTCGGAACCGAGCAACAGCGCGCCGATAATCATCCATCCCCACCAGGGCATCATGCTCTCCCGAAAGTTGAAGAAATCATATTAATTTAAGGAGTTATGACCGCGCAAGCGAGAATCCTGCAATCGAGGCACGGCATCGGTGGATGCCGGCTCGCAGGCCGGCATGGCTCAGGACTGGGACTGGACGAGGGCCTGATCGAGATCCCACAGGATGTCGTCGAGGGTTTCGAGACCGACCGAGATGCGCACCATGTCGGGCGTGACCCCGGCGGCGATTTGCTGTTCTTCGCTGAGTTGACGATGCGTGGTAGAGGCCGGGTGAATGATCAACGTGCGCGCATCGCCAACATTGGCGAGATGACTCATGAACTGTGCGCCGTTGATGAATTTCTCGCCGGCCGCGCTGCCGCCCTTGACGCCGAAGCTCATGATCGAACCGGCACCCCTGGGCAGGTATTTGCTGACCTGGGGTTGATAGGGATTATCCGCGAGACCGGCGTAATTGACCCAGGTTACCGCCGGGTGATCGCGCAGGAATTCGGCCACGCCGACCGCGTTGGCGCAATGCCGGTCCATTCGCACCGGCAGGGTTTCGATGCCCTGCAGCAGCATGAAGGCGTTGAACGGACTGATCGCCTGGCCGAGGGTACGCAGCGTTTCGCAGCGCGCTTTCATGGTGAAGCCGAAGTCACCGAAGGTTTCGTAAAAACGAATCCCGTGGTATCCGGCCGAGGGCTCGACCATGCCGGGAAAATTGCCGTTATCCCAGTCGAACTTGCCCGACTCGATCATGACGCCGCCCATGCTGGTGCCGTGACCGCCGATAAACTTGGTGGCAGAGTGCACCACGATATCGGCGCCGTGGTCGATCGGCTTGCACAGATAGGGTGTCGCAAAAGTGCTGTCGACGATCAGCGGGATGCCGGCGTCATGCGCGATCGCCGCGATTGCCTCGATGTCGATAACGTTGTTGGTCGGGTTACCGATAGTCTCGGCGTACAGCGCCCTGGTTTTCGATGTAATCGCCTTGCGAAAATTTTCCGGGTCGTCGGAATCGACGAAAGTAGTCTCGATCCCCATCTTGCGAAAGGTCACGTCGAACTGGGAAAAGGTGCCGCCATAAAGCGTTTTTGCCGAAACCAGCTCGTCACCCTGCTGCATCAGCGTCAGGATCGCGGTCATCTGCGCGGCCATGCCGGAACTGACCCCGAGCGCGGCACGGCCGTTTTCTAGTGCGGCCATGCGCTCCTCGAACACCGCGGTCGTCGGGTTGGTCAGGCGCACATAGGTGTTGCCGAAGGTTTGCAGGTTGAACAGGCTGGCGGCGTGCTCGGCATCGTCGAATACGTAAGAAGTGGTCTGGTAAATCGGTACCGCGCGCGCACCGGTGACCGGGTCGGGAATCTGCCCCGCGTGGAGGCAGAGAGTTTCGATGCCGTATTTTCGATCTGCCATGACCTGCTCCGGTTAGCGGTTGAACTGTCGGGGGCGCTGCGCCGAGATAACGCCAGTGTTAACGCCAATCGTGTTGAGCCCGCCAAACAGGCGCGCGTACTCGATTTTCATACAGCGGTCCATGACCACTTCGAGCCCGGCATCGCGCGCCTTTTGCGCCGCCTCCTCGTTAATGATGCCAAGCTGCATCCAGACGACTTTGGCCCCAATTTTAATCGCCTGGTCGACAAAGGGCGGTATCCGGTCGACGCGCTGAAACAGGTCGACGATATCGACCGGCGTCGGTATCGATTCGAGGTCGGGATAACATTTCTGCCCGAGGATTTCGTCATACTTCGGATTTACCGGGATCACCTCGAAACCATGGTCGATCAGGTACTTGGCGGCAAAATTACTCGGGCGCGACCAGTCGTCGGACAACCCGACAATGGCGACCCGCTTGTAATCGTTCAGGATACGTCGTAAATCCTTGATATCGGTCATAACTTGCTGGCGCGCTCCCGCAGCTCGAATTTCTGAATTTTACCGGTCGAGGTTTTCGGCAAGGGCCCGAAAACGACCTTTCGCGGCGCCTTGAAACGCGCCATGTTGTCACGGCAGAAATCGATGATCTCCTGTTCGCTGGCGCTCGAATCCTGATGCAGCGTCACGAAGGCGCAGGGCGTTTCACCCCATTTGTCATCGGGCATCGCCGCCACCGCGGCCTCGAGCACCGCCGGGTGACGGTACAGGACTTTTTCGATTTCGATGCTGGAAATATTCTCGCCGCCGGAAATGATGATGTCTTTGGAGCGGTCACGAATCTCGATGTAACCGTCGGGATGGCAGACCGCGAGATCTCCCGAATGAAAATACCCCCCGACAAACGCCTTGTCGGTGGCAGTGGAGTTTTTCAGGTAGCCCTTCATCACGATATTGCCCTTGAACATGATCTCACCGATGGTTTCGCCGTCTCGCGGCACCGGCTCCATCGTTTCCGGGTCGGCGACGACGAGCTCTTCGAGCATCGGGTAACGGACGCCCTGGCGTGATTTCATCTCAGCCTGCTCGCCGGGCGGCAGTTGATCCCACTCTTCGTGCCAGGCGCAGACCACCGCCGGACCGTAAACCTCGGTCAGACCGTAGGCGTGAGTAACCTTGAAGTTCAACTGCGCCATCGCTTCGAGAATCGATGGCGGCGGCGCGGATGCCGCGGTCATGATATTGACTTCGTGATCGATACCCGCTTTGAGATCGGCATCGGCGGTGGCCATCAGGTTCAGCACGATTGGCGCACCGCACATATGGCTCACGCGATGCTGCTTGATCGAATTGAAAATATCGTCGGCACGCACAGCTCGCAGGCAGACGCTGGTGCCGTTGAGGGCGGCGATGGTCCATGGGAAACACCAGCCGTTACAGTGAAACATCGGCAGCGTCCACAGGTAAACCGGGTAGGCTCCCATGTTCCAGGCCAGTACGTTGGAAACCGCGTTCAGGTAGGCGCCGCGGTGATGGGTAACCACACCCTTGGGATCACCCGTAGTGCCCGAGGTATAGCCAAGCGCGA
>JAASSH010000309.1 GCA_021767985.1 Gammaproteobacteria bacterium
TAGTTTGTGCCGCATTCCCACGCCAGGAAGGGCCGCGCCCTGCATTAATAGTACTTATGTTAAGTAAGGCAGACGTATAAAGCGTCCTGCAAGTTATTGTTCTTATTCGGCCAGAGCCTATCAGGAAGTCGATGCACCTTTCAAGCCAGAGCGTCGTTGTCCGGAATTTCGATTGCAGCGCCTTTTGGCTGCCCGCCGCTGATATTGCCGACCGTCGACGGGCAGGCCGAAAACACCAGCAGCAAATCGACGATCGCCACGAGCTCGACATAGTCGCCCGGCTTTGCCGCCGACGGCTCGTCGCTCAGCGTCGAGTCCGGCGCGACCAGCGCATGCTCGAACAGGTTCCACGGACAGGGCACGTGCACCCTGTCGAAACCCCGCTGCATCAATTGCGCGACCAGGTTGTCTTCGCAGTTTGGCGTGTCGCGCCCGGCCCCGTAGTAGCGGTAGCTGCCCTTGCTGCAAGCCGCGTGCAGCGTATCGTGCATACCCGGTGAAGTGTCGGCGGCGAGCCTGAGCAGTGGCCGAAAGCGGTTGCTGTAGAGCTGGTCACCGGGCTCGAAAAGCAGCTTGTAGTTGGCCGAGCGGCTGTGTTCCATCGACAGGTATTCGTCGAAATCGCGGGCGGCGAAAGCCCAGGTATCGACGACCTGCCCGCCCCAGGTATTGACGACGCGACAGGATTGCCCGCGTTCGAGCTCAATCGAGATAGCCGCTCCCGCGGGAATGTCCAGCTGTGGCATGAGTGCCTCCGGTCCAATGATCGTCGGCGCTTATTCTGACACAACGGCCAGGATTCAGGACGAGCGATTAAATAAATCTGTCCCGGTTTTCCTTCCGGTTACCGGTCCCAGTAAGGCGTCGCCGTGATCTTCTCCGCCATGAAATCGACGAAGGCGCGTACCTTGGGCGACAGATGCCGGCGCTGCGGGTAGACGAGAAAAATCGATATTTCCAGGGCCTGGTAATTACCGAGCAGCGGTACCAGCCGCCCTGCCTGGATATCGGCGCCAACGACAAACCTTGGGGTGCGCATGATGCCCGCGCCCGCGAGCAAGGCCTCGCGCAATGCGAGGCTGTTGTTCGCCTGCAGGGCGCCGCTCACCGCTACCGAGACCGGCCGCTGGTCCGGCGCGACGAAATGCCAGTCGTCCAGCGACGCCTGGTAGCTGAAGGTGATGATATTGTGATCGCGTAAATCTTCCGGCGTGCGCGGCGTGCCGTGGCGCTCCAGGTAGACCGGCGCGGCCACGACGACATGACGGCAGGGCGCGAGCCGGCGCGCCACCAGCGAGGAGTCCGGCAACTCGGCGATGCGCACCGAAACGTCGAAGCCCTCCTCGATGACATCGACCTGGCGGTCGTCGAGGTTCATGTCGATGCTGACGTCGGGGTAGCGCGCCTGGAATTCGGGCAGCAATGGCGCGATGTGCAAAATGCCGAACGACATGGGCGTGTTCAGCCGCAGTACGCCGCGCGGATTTTCCTGCAAGCGCGAGACTTCGGCTTCCGCCTGCTCGATATCCTGCAGCCCGCGCTGGCTGCGCTGGTGAAAAATCCGGCCGGCCTCGGTCAGGCTCAGCCGGCGCGTGGTGCGATTGAGCAGGCGCACGCCGAGCCGGTCTTCAAGCCTCGACACGTACTTGCTGACCACCGGGCGCGACAGCCGTAATTGCTCGGCGGCACGGGTAAAGCTGCCCGCATCGACCACCCGCACGAACACCGCGATGTCGGTTAGTGAATCCAGAATTTGATTCTATTAGTTAATATTCGTGAACAGTATTGTTCAAATTATCCAGATTATCAATTATTTAAAACCCAGTAATCTGGACGTCGATTCGAAAAACGCCCGGAGCAATAACATGCCAACGACCGTCATCCCGAGAAATGCAACGATGAACGCCCATGCGGGCCTGATCCTGTCGGCCCTGATCATCGGGTTTTCGTTCCCCGCCGTGGGCGCGATCGGCGAAGGCCTGCCGCCGTTGATGCTGACCGCGCTGCGGTTCGCGATTGCCGCCATCGCGATCACCCCCCTGCTCGCGCGTCTGCCGCAGCAGCGACCGAGCGCCGGCGGACTGGTTTTATACGCGCTGATGGGCCTGTGCCTGGCCGCCTTCTTCGGCACGATGTTCTGGGCCGCGCACCACACCAGCGCGCAGTCGATGGCCACGCTTTATGTCAGCGTGCCGCTGATGGCCTATGGCTTCGGCCGCGTGTTGCAGGTCGAACGCCGTTCGCCGCGCCTGCTCGCGTTGCTGCTGGTCGGCGCGGGCGGCGCGTTGCTGCTCATCTGGGCCGAGTTCCGGCAGACGGCCGGCGCGCTCGGCTTCGGTCCCGGCGAGGCCGGGTTCCTCGCTGCCTGCCTCGGTTCGGCGGCCTACCCGGTATTGTGCAAGCTGGGCCTGAAGCGGGGCTGGCTGTCGCCGCATGCCGCCGTGCGCGCCTTCTGGAGCTTAGGCGCAGGCGCCGTGCTGATTGCCCTTGCCGGGCTCGGGCTCGAGGACGCGGGCACCCTGCTGCAGATGACATCGCGCGATGCGCTGGTGGTGGTTTACCTCGCCGTGATCTCCACCGGCCTGACCTTCTGGCTGCTGCAGCGCGCCAATGGCGTGCTCACGCCGGGCCAGGTCACCGCCTACGGTTACCTGTCCCCGTTCGTCGCGATGCTGTTGCTGTTCGTCACCGAGCCCGACCGGATCGACTGGCACTGGCTGCCGGGCAGCCTGCTCGTCCTCACGGCCATTGCCCTGTTGTTGCGCGGCGACGTCAAACCACGCCAGCCGGTACCGGCCCGGCCCGCCGAACATTGTGCCACTTGCTAAACCTGAACCCACGGAGTCAATCGTTATGCCAAATGCCAATCCCATCAACATCAAGCGCATCGATCACGTCGTGCTTCGCGTCAACGACCTCGACAGGATGATCGATTTCTACAGCAACGTTCTGGGTTGCCGGCTCGAGCGCGGCCCCGGCGAAGGCCGGCTCGCCCAGCTGCGCGCCGGCGACTCGCTGATCGACCTCGTCGACGCCGACGGCCGCCTCGGCCGCCAGGGCGGTCGCGAGCCCGATCACGGCGCGCCGAACGTCGACCACATCTGCTTCCTGGTGCAACCCTGGGATACGGAGACCGTGCTCGAACACCTGCGCCGGTTCGAGGTGCAACACGGTGAAGTCGGCTCGCGCTACGGCGCGACCGGCCAGGGACCCTCGGTGTACCTCGAGGACCCCGAGGGCAACAACATCGAGCTGAAGGGGTGGGACTGAATTCCGGGGACAGTATACCTTTTTCGATCGTAAAGCTTGCCGGAGGTAAACAGGTATACTGTCCCCGGAACTACGAAAGTCATGTGACTCGGCAACTCGATAGGGATCTCACACCAGGTTAAGATTCGGCATAGACATGTTATTTCGAAACTCACCGGAAAAATTCTGGGATCTGATTTCGTCGAAGTATGCAGCATCTACTATTTCGGACAGATCCGCCTACGAAACCAAAATTGCCAGGCTAAAAACTTACCTGTCACCCGAAATGTCCGTGCTGGATATCGGTTGTGGAACCGGCACCCAGTGCGGCGATATCGCAGATAGCGTCAACCAGGTTACGGGCATCGATATCTCCGGTAAATTACTTGCGATCGCCGAAAAGAGAATGGCGGAACGTAACCTGGATAACGTCCTGTTTATACGAACCTCCGTATTCGATGAAAGGCTCGAGCCAGGCAGCTACGACGCGGTGATGGCCTTTTTCGTCCTGCATTTTATTGAAGATATCGATGCCGTCTTTCGACGCGTCCACAAACTGCTCAAGCCCGGCGGTCTATTCATTTCCGAAACCGCGTGCCTGGGGAATAAAAGCAGGTTCGTGGGCGGCTTACTGCAATTTGCCTGTCGTCTGGGTATTCTGCCCGCAATCAATCTGCTGACCACGCAGCAACTGGAACAGTCATTGGAAAACGCGGGCTTCCAGGTAATTGAAAAGACCAA
>JAASSH010000310.1 GCA_021767985.1 Gammaproteobacteria bacterium
CGACGAGTCGCTGTTCGCACAGTTGGCTTGGTACTTTTGAACTCAGGGATGGTGATCGCTGATCCGCTCCAGCGGAATCACGCTGGCGCCCTGTTCGTTGCATTCGATCTGGCTGTCGACGCCATAGACCCGAGCGATGCTCTCGCGCGTCAGGACCTCGGCAACGCTGCCGCTGCTGTCCAGTTTGCCATGGCTCAGCAGGTATAGCCGATCACAGTAGCGCGCCGCCAGGCTTAAGTCATGCAGCACCACGACCGCGGCCCGTTGTTCGCTGGCATGCTGACGCAGAATCTCCATCACGTGAAGCTGGTGGTAGGGATCCAGCGCCGCTACCGGCTCATCCGCCAGAATCACCCGGTTTTCGGTGGCGAAAATTCGCGCCAGCATGACCAGAGTCTGTTCGCCGCCCGACAGCGTGGTCACGATTCGATTTCGATAAGCCAGGGTTTCGGTCATCTGCATCGCCCGGGTAATCATCGACTCGTCCTCGGCATTACTCTGGCGCCACCATTTCTGGTAGGGAATACGCCCCAGCCCGACGACTTTTTCCACGCTGAACGGCCAGTAGGCTTGCGCGCCCTGCACCAGGTATCCCAGGCTGCGCGCGCGCTGCTGCGGCGATATCCGCGACAACGCCTCGCCGTCCAGGCTGATATCGCCCCGATCCGGCGCCTCGACGCCTGCGAGCAAACGCAGCAAACTGCTCTTGCCGGCACCGTTGGGCCCGATCAGTCCCACTAATTCGCCCGCTTCGAGACGGAAGTCGACCGAACTAAGGATCGCAATCCGGTCGATGCTGTAATCGACCCCGCTGGCGCTTAACAGGCTCATTGCAGTGCGTTCCTCGATCTCAGTATCAGTAACAGGAAAAACGGTGCGCCCACCAGGGCGGTGATAACGCCAAGCTTCATTTCAGAGGTGGTCGACAAAGACTGTACCGCGATATCCGCCAGCAACAGCAGGATCGCGCCGACCAGGGCGCTGGCAAGCAGCAGGCGGCGGGGTTCGTAGGCCACCAGCGGACGCACCAGATGCGGCACCACCAGGCCGATAAAACCGATGTTGCCGGCCACCGACACCGCGGCGCCGACGCTGGCCGCAACCCCCAGGATCAGCACCAGGCGCAGGCGCGTGACGTCGAAACCCAGCGACCTGGCGGTCTCTTCGCCCAGGGTCAGGGCGTTCAGAAAACGTCCACAGTAAAGCATCATGCCCCAGCCAAGCAGCATGAACGGCAGCGCGATCGAAACCTCGTTGAAGCTGCGGTTGGCGACCGATCCCAGCAGCCAGAACAGGATTTCCTGCATCGCGTAGGGACTGGCGGCGAAGTTGAGTGCCAGCGCGATCAGCGCGCCGCCGACGGCGTTGATCGCGATGCCGGCGAGAATCAGGGTAACGGTGGAACGGCTCGGCCCCACCAGCAGAAAAATAAAAAGCACCGCGAGCAAGGCGCCCAGCAGTCCGGCCAGCGGCAGTACAAACCAGGCAAACCCGGCAAGCCCGTAATAGAACACGATTACCGCCCCCAGCGCCGCACCGTTGGAAACACCGATGATACCGGGCTCGGCCAGCGGATTGCGCAACAGGCCCTGTAGCGCCGCGCCAGCCAGCCCCAGCGTGGCTCCGACCAGCGCCGCAAGCAGCGCCCGCGGCAGGCGAATATCGAGCAGGATGAGCGATTCGATCGAGGTATGCCGGCGCCAGGCATCGTCGAGCGCCTTGTGCAGATCGATATCGACGGCACCGACATTCAGCACCAGCGCCAGCACCGCCAGCAGCGTAACCAGCAGCACGGCGTTCAACAGGCGGGCATCGACGACCTTCAGGTTCATCGCCGCGCCGCCATCATTTCGATCGCGTCGACGATCATCGGCCCGCCGCAGATTCTTAACCGGGTCGGTACCTCCAGGTTCTCCCGGTGCCGTATCAGTTTTTCCAGCACCGGATGCGACAGCGCCGCGGTCGCCAGCGAATCCTGCGGCGACAGGCTGCGATCGATTTGCAATACGTCCGGATCGGCGGCCACCAGTCTTTCCAGGGAAATCGCCTGGAAACCACTGATACCCATTTCGGCGGCGAGGTTACGGTAACCGGCGCGCACGAACAAATCGTGCTCCAGCGTATCGGCACCGACAGTGAAGCCGTTGGGCGAGTAAATGATGACGCTGCGCGCCGGTCTTGTCGCGTAGCGAGCCTCGATTACGTCGAGTCGCTGGCGCATCTGCTCGATCATGCGGCGTGCCCGCTGCGGATGGCCGGTCCAGGCGCCGAAGCGATCCAGCAGATCGTAAATCTGATCGACGGACGTTACCACCGGAACCTGTTTTACCGGGTAACCGAGGTTACGCAAAAAATTAACCGTATCCCAGGCGACAAATTCGCTCGCCACCACCAGGTCGGGCTCGAACCCGACAATTTCTTCGATCGAAGCCCGATTCAGCGGAATATCGCCGACGGCATCGATCATGTAGGACATGTTGCTATCCCCGGCCCACACCGAAACCGAAGCAATTTGCTCGGGATCGGCCAGCATCAGCAATAGCTGGTCGGTACAAAGCCCCATCGAGACGATTCTGCGGGGCTTTTCGGCCAGCGCCGGCAACGACGCCAGCATCAGCAGCAGCACTATAAATCGAGGAATTTTCAACTTGGCCCGGTTGTTCTTGTTAACCCGGCTTATTGTCCGGATTGCGCCTCGAAGGTAAAGCAATCCCTGCCGACCGCAGAAATCGTGTCATTACCGACGAACGGTCGAATTTTGGCTATGAAAGGTCATATGCCGCATACATAAACAACTATGCTCAGAGGTGCTCCTTAATAATATGTGAAGCGCATCACACAACCAGCGGTGTAATTCGTAGCGTCATATCTTTGTTTCCCTGGAGCAGGCAACCGCAGAAACATTAGTAACGTGACGAGGAAGACAGGTAAAAATGGCAGCACCTAAACTCGAAGTCGTCGGCTCAGCGGGCGGTAACAACCCAATCTACAGTTCGATCAAACGATTTGCTCTCGAAGGACTTAACGACCTGATCCGCGTCCTGATGGAAAACGTCGACGATTCCCTGTTCGAGCTCTCCGAAAAAGCCGAAAACGACCGCGAACGTAACATGTACTTTGAAGCGATGCGCGAAATCCGCCTCAAGCGCGAAGGACTGAAACAGCATTTCGACTACGAAATGAAGCTGCGCTTCGATCAATTCGTCAAAGGCAGCGATGCCGGCGACGACCTCGACGACGAAGAAGAGCTAACGCTGGTCGAGCTCGATGATCTCGAAGATAACATCGCTATCGACAACATGATCTCGAAGGCGCGGCCGAACTTCGAGGACGACCTGTTCGCGGTTACCGAGAGACTCAAGCTGGTCCTGCGTCGCAAAGAGATCGAGGAAGACGAAAATCCGCTCGATCCGAAAGCGATTTGCGACAGCTATCACAAGGCTTCCGACCTGCTGGATTCCGATATCCAGGTCAAGTTGATTTTCTACAAGCTGTTCGACAAGTACGTCATGCGTAACCTCGGCCACTTTTACAAGGAAGTTAACGACCTGTTTGCCGAGAAAGGCGTGCTTCCGGGTTTCAAGGCCGACCAGGAGCGCATGAAACAAACCACGCGATTCATGGCAAACCGCATCAAGAACAAGACGCCCGAAGTAACCGCCGTTGCAGTACCGGGCCTGTCGGTCGGCACCGGTGCAGGCATGCCCGCGGGCGCCGATGGCAACCTGTTCGCCGCGCTGCAGCAGGCGGCAACCGGCGTCGCCGGTGTACCCGGCGCGGGTGGTGTAGCCGGCGGCCAGGGCGGATACGAAGGCGAGGGTTTCGAACCCGCTGGTGGCGTGGTGCCGGGTGGCGCTGGCGTACCAGGCGCAGGTGGCGTTGCAGGTGGCGGTGGCGTTGCGGGTGGCGGCGGCGCGGCGGGCGCCGGTAGTGGCGGCTTCGTCGCGGCGCTGAGCAGCCTGCAGGCAGCCAGCATCCCATCCC
>JAASSH010000311.1 GCA_021767985.1 Gammaproteobacteria bacterium
ATTCGGCATATACTGTCGCGAAATCTGAAATGGGGGAAACAAGATGAGTTTGAACGGAATTTGGAAAACGGAAATACTCACGCCCGATGGCTGGGAATCCATGTCAACCGCATTCATGGAAGATGGCATATACAGAGCTGGTTCCAGGTATCATTACGCGGTCGGCACGTATCAAGTTTCAGACAATCGAGTCAAGGTGACGGGCAAGTACGTTGCCCATGGCCAGGCCCGCGCCATGTTTGGCAAAAAGGCGGATCGAATGGACCTCGAGTTCGAGGGTGAAATCGACGGAGACCTCATCCAGGGCCAGGCCACGGAGGGTGAGGGGAATTACCAGGTCACGTTTCGCGCGAGTCGTCTCGCGGATCTTACCTAAGCCCGGGTTTACAGCCAGCGGCAAACGCACGCAGGCGATTTTCTACGCAACGGATCTGCTTGCCTGGTCTCGATATCCGGCAGGCTAAAATCGTTCCGGAACGAAGGTCCGACTCGCCAGGGTGGCGCGGTCATCGAATGCTCCCGTGGTATCGGGATCCGGCAGAATAACTTCCTCTCTCGGCACTTCCTCGTAAGGAATCTGATTCAACAGGTGAGAGATACAATTAAGGCGTGCCCGTCGCTTGTCGTCCGCGATTACGACGTGCCACGGAGCGTGAGCCGTATCGGTGGCCGCGAACATGTCGTCGCGAGCGCGCGAATAATCATACCAATGGCGTCGCGATTTGAGATCCATCGGGCTCAGTTTCCAGATTTTCGTCGGGTCCGTTAAGCGCGCCTGCATGCGTCGCTCCTGTTCATCGCTGCTGACATCGAACCAGTACTTGAATAGCCGGATCCCGTCATCCACCAGGCTCTTTTCGAATTGTGGGCAGGCATGAAGAAAGCGGCGGTACTCCTCTTCGGTGCAGAAGTTCAATACCCGCTCGACGCCGGCCCGGTTGTACCAGCTGCGGTCGAACAGCACGATCTCCCCGCCCGCCGGAAAGTGAGCGATATACCTTTGCAGGTAAAGCTGGCTTTTTTCGCGGTCGGTCGGTGCGGGCAGGGCGACGACCCGAAATATCCGGGGGCTCACCCGTTCCGTGATGCGCTTGATTACCCCGCCTTTGCCCGCTGCGTCGCGGCCTTCGAACACGACGATGACGCGCTCGCCTTTCGCCACGACCCATCGCTGGAGCTTTACCAGCTCGGCTTGCAGGTCGAAAAGGGCCGACTCGTAGATCTTCCGGTCGAGCTTCTTTCCCTCATCCTTCTTTTTATCCTTCTTGCCCATTCGTTTCTGTCTCCGTAAATCTTCGGTTTGCTCCGAATTTTGTCGTGGCGTTAACGCGACCTCAGCGCCACGGATGCAAAAACGGAGTTTGATGCAAAACGTCCGTCGAAGCGTTACGATAACAGACTTGACTGTTGTCACCAAAGGAGGAGGCTATGGCAGAGTCTTCGGAGGATACCGGCGTAATCCTGGCGCTGATGCAAAGATTTAACGAGCAGCGGCTCCCGGAGACGCTTGCAATCAAGAAAAGAGTGGAGCAGGGAGAATGTCTCACCGAACACGACATCGCGTTCCTGGAAAAGGTGTTCAGCGATGCGAACCATGTCATGCCACTGATTGACAGACATCCCGAATTACAACCGATCGCGACCCGCGCGGTAAGCCTGTACAAGGAAATTACCGAAAGGGCGTTAGCGAACGAAAAGCAGACCTAGGAGAAAAGGGTACCGAGGGATCAAGTCTTATCGCCGATCCGATAACTTAGGGGTCGGTGACAAATGATTCTGATTCTCATTTGTCACCGACTCAACTCGTCGTTTGCGGTCACCAACGTCATTTTTGTTTGCGAACCGTAAAGGGGCAGATCGCGTCAACCTATGTTTTTGTACGTCGGACCGCCGCTTGTGCGGGAATGACGGTTAAACCCTTTTAGGGGTATTTTTTTAGCCAGGCCTGCACTTGCGGGATGTTGGCGGCGAAAGCTTCAAGCACCGACAGGTACTGACGGATGCCGTCGGTTTTGGCGGTTTTGTCCATGTAGCTGACCTGCAGGAACGACAGGTCGAGCTGGTTGGGCCAGCGCCGGCTCGCCGCGTCGAGGGTTTCGATCGCCTTGTCGGTTTGCCCGAGCGAATCTAGCGCTACCGCGTAGACGTAAACGTGGCGCGGGCTCGAATCCGCCTGTCGGGAGGCCGCTTCAAGATAACCAAGGGCTTCTTTGCGTTTGCCTGCGCGCACGAGGTAAAGACCGTATGCGTGGTTGCTGGCGGCGTTGTCGGGCGCGATTTCGACCGCGCGCTGTAGTAACCCGCTCGCTTCGCCGTCGCTGCCGATACTGCGGTACAGGTCAGCCAGGTTAAGCAGTGCTGGTACGAACTTGGGTTCGATTTCGAGCGCGGCTTTGAATGCCCGTTCGGCCAGTATCGGGAAGCCCGATCTCAGTTCAAGGTTGCCGATCGCGAGCTGACCCGCGGGCGAATCGGCGTGATAGGCCAGGGCGCTGCGCTGTTCGTCGAGCAGCCGCCGGAGCCGTTGTGCGTCTCTACCGGTAAGCTGCGACAGCGCGTCGGCAAGTCCGATCGCGACCGCATTACGCACCGACTGCAGTGGATCGTCCATCAGCGGCTGCAGCAATTGCCAACGCAGTTCGAGTGGCGCCGATTGCAGCATCTCAACTGCGGCGCGACGCAACAGCGGTTCGGGGCTCGACAAGTGCGCCGCTGCGCGTTCGTAGGCAAATTGTGACGGAAACACGCCCGCTTTGCCGAGCAGGCTGGCCTCGCGAATCGGCGCCAGGTCGGCCGGCGGATTGCGCGCATAGTCCAGAAAGACTTTTGAATCCTGCAAATTCAGGCCGTGATTGATAGAGGCCCAGCGATTGCTGTGCTCGCCGATGCCCCAGTTTTGCATGGCTTCGGCGGCCCATGCGGGCGTTTTGTCTGTGTGGCACAGATTGCAGGCATTGGGCGCCCCCGATTTTTGCGAAAAGACCGGATCGGGAATCTGAAGACTGTGATCGCGGCGCGGATCGACGGTCATGTAAACCCGTTCGGGCATGTGGCATTCAACACAGGCGGCACCGGTCGAGCCGACCTCGTGCCGATGGTGTTTTTCGTTATCGAAAACCGTTGGCAAATGGCATTGGGCGCAGAGCGCGTTACCATCAGCGATGGTTTTGCCGGAATGCGGATCGTGGCAATTGCCACAGGTGACGCCGCGTTGTGCCATTTTGCTTTGCAGGAAAGAGCCCAGCACGAATACTTCGTCGTCGATTTGCCCGTCGCTGAAATACAGCCCGGGGTCGATCGTCGCCAGCCGATAGTGGTCGTGAAACGGCGCCAGCGCCTCGATGTCGCCGTTGGTAGAACGGCGCGAGTGGCAGGCACCGCAGGCGTCGAGGTAACTGTCGTCGGGTTCTCCGGACGGCGTCGCGACCGCTGCTCCCTCCGCGAAGCCCCAGCTCATGCGAGGCCGCGCCTTGCTGGCAAAACCGCTGTTTTCATCAGTCAGGTTGTTACTCGCGGCAAGCTCCAGGTGTCGGCTCGCAGGGCCGTGGCAGGATTCGCAGCCGACGCCGGGTTCGCTCCAGCTGGTAGCGTAACTGTCGCTTGCGGCATCGAAATTCTTCTTAAAGTCGGTGCTGTGGCACTCGATACAGCGACTGTTGGCATTCTGAAAATGGCGCGCCCAGTAAAACGGATGCCCGGGGTCGATATCCTCGTCCGCCTGCAGGTGATACCAGCGCTGTCCGCCCTGATCCGCGGCGCGGCTGTCCCAGGCGATGTTGAGTGCCTGCAGGCGCCCGCCCCCGGTATCGACCAGGTATTGTTGCAGCGGGTAGTGGCCGAAAGTGTAATTTATCTGGAAATCAGCGGGCTTGCCGTCGAGACCGGCGGTCGCGACCCTGAAAGCCTCGCCCTGTCGGTAGAGACGGGTTTCGATACCGTGAAATTTAAGCCTGACGTTGTTGAAATCACCGAGCACATTGGC
>JAASSH010000312.1 GCA_021767985.1 Gammaproteobacteria bacterium
ACAGTCGACTCGACCCCGGCAGATTTCGCCGCGGTGGTTTATTCCCCGGGCAGCGGCGACCGAAAAGCGTTGCAACGGTTCGTCGAACGGCTCAAGGCGAGGGACGTGTCTGTTGGCGGACTGCTGCAGGAGATCGTTGTCGATTCCGAGGGTGTCGTCACCGGCTTTTGCGCGGTAGACGTGTCCAGCGGCCGCCGTTTTCCGATAACCCGCCCGGTAACACGCGACGATGAATGCGGGCTCGATGTTGCGGCCCTGGTCGAAACCACCGGAATCATTCGAAAAGCGATCGGCGAGCGCCCGGACCTGATCGTGGTGGAAAAATTCGGTGACCAGGAGCAAAGCGGCAAGGGTTTGAGCGACGAGATACTGCAGACGATCGCCGCGGGAATCCCGCTGCTGGTAGCGGTGCCCGAGGCGGCGCTACCGATCTGGCAGGAGCGAACCGGCGAACTCGGAACTGTTCTCGAATGCAGCGAGGAAGCCCTCGAACAGTGGTGGCATGGCCTGGCGCGGTAAACGGACTTTGCGGCTTCGATCGCGACTCGATTCAGGTATGCCCTGGCGGCGTTCCGATCCGATCCTGCCGCAGGAGATCATCATGCATTGTGCTCGCGGGGAATTTTATCGGCGGTTAACTGTCTCAGTAATCGAATTTCCAGAGGAGAGCTTGTTATGGACAGGCGACTATTTATCGCCGGTGCGATTACCGCGGTTTCCACTCTTGCGGTGGGCAGGGGCATCAACGCGGCCACGAATTCTTCCCCGATGAAGGGCGATTTCCCACCCATCGAAAAAACCCGCGAAGAATGGCGCCAGCTGCTGCAGGCGCAGCAATACGAGGTGTTGTTCGAAGAGGCGACCGAACGTCCCTGGACCAGCCCGCTGAACGACGAGAAGCGCGACGGCACCTATATTGGCGCAGCCTGTTATTTGCCACTGTTTTTGTCGGAAACCAAGTTCGACAGTGGTACCGGCTGGCCCAGTTTCTACCAGGAAATCGAGGGCAACACCGCTACCAAACGCGACTGGAAGCTGCTTATTCCCCGCACCGAGTACCATTGCGCCCGCTGTGGCGGCCACCAGGGACACGTGTTCGACGATGGCCCGCAGCCTACCGGAAAGCGCTGGTGCAACAACGGTGTGGCTCTGCGGTTTATCCCGTCAGGAGAGGAATTGCCGGCCTTGCGGACGTAGGCTGCCGGCCGCCATGAGCCTGCCCTGACCGGCCTTTTTTTGCTGATTTGGACGTCTGCGGGCCGTCATTCGCCCACCGGACGCGTTGGGCAGGCAGGCTCGAGGCCCGCCAAACGCGCCCGGATAGCATCGCCAACGACAAAAAACATGCGTTAAACTCAACTATTTCACTATAAAAATAACCAGGCCTGGATTAATCTTAGTGGTTACCTGGCTAATGGAACCGGTCGAGTTACGTGCCCGCCACGGTCAGGGCGGGACGATTACGAGGCCCAGTCGACACAGCGAGCGTACAAAAATGAGAACCAATCCGAGCGTGAACATCGAACAGATGGAAGGTCGGGCCTTTATCATTGGGCGTGAAGGGCATATTTACGTCGATTCGCCGACCGCCAGCAAGCATCACGCCGAAATCAGTATCCGTGACGGAAAAATTTACCTGCGCGACCTTGATTCCACCAACGGCACCTTTTTGTTGAAAAACAGAATGCGGGTGCGGTTCGAAGCGGGTTTCGTGAATCTGCTGCAACCGGTCGTGATCGGGGGCAGAATATTTGTTATCAAGGATCTGCTTGCAATCGCCAACGACTTTGTAGCGTTTGACGAAGGCGAGACCGAGATCGAATCGGTGGTTGCTCCGGCGCGACGCACGGCGAACGGGTAGTCCTGGTCGCATAACGGGACTGCTGCACCGTCATTTTCGCGTTCGATGAATCGAGCGCATGCGCGACGCTTAAACTCGTAATTGCCGTCTTTCGGAACAGATGGCTCGACGCGGGGTTAGCTCAGTTGGTAGAGCGTCAGCTTCCCAAGCTGAATGTCGCGAGTTCGAACCTCGTACCCCGCTCCAATTTTACGATCAATTTATAAAGTTTCGTCCCGTTTATCCTCGAGGTTTCGTCTTGCGGGTCGCGCTCGCGATTAACGGGTCGTCGGGCCAGGGATGCTTCGGATAACGGCCCTTCATTTCTTTTTTAACGTCTTGATAAGAGGAACGCCAGAAGCCGGCGAGGTCCTGCGTGATTTGCAGCGGCCGGCCTGCGGGAGACAGCAGGTGCACGACGAGGGGGACTTTCCCGGCGGCCACGCTCGGGGTTTGCTCGCAGCCGAACATTTCCTGCAGCTTAACCGCCAGTACCGGAGGCGTTTGCGTGTAATCAATTGCGATGGACGAACCGGATGGCACGGTTAAACGGACCGGTACCAGCTGGTTTAATCTCTGTTGCTGGTCCCAGGGCAGCAATGCATGGAGGATTGATTTCAGATCGAGCTTCCTGAAATCCTGGAACGAATTGACGTCTTCGAGATAGGGCGCCAACCAGTCGTCGAGCCTGTCGAGCAAAGCCTGCTGGCTGACGTCGGGCCAGCCCTGCTCGGTTTCGATCGAGCGCAGCAGTTCGACCCGGGCGCACCATTGCCGTAGCTCCGGTGTCCAGGGCAGGGGCTTCAGCGCTTCGCCGCGGAGATACTGAATCAATGCCCTTGTTTTTACCTCCGAAGGAACCTGTACTAGGACCTGCTTTTGCAGTACCAGGGCCCCGAGTTTTTGCCGCTCTTCGGCGACGAAGCGCTTGTTTTTCTTATCCCATTCGGCAATGGTTTCGAGCCGAACGAAATCCTGCAGGGCCGTGGCAAACAGCTTCTCGTCGAGCGCCACCGCGGACCGGATAACATCGCCCTTGCCGCCGGCAATGCCGCTGATCTCGGCGACGGCGAGCCAGCGGTTCTGACCCAGCCGGTGAGTGCCTGCGATATTGGCGCTGCGGCCATTGGCCAGCTGGTAGCCACCCGAATGACGGCTGCGGGCAATTCGATCGGGGTATGCGCAGGCGAGTAAAAAACCCGGCACCTGCGCGTCTCCCAGCAAATAGCTTACGCCGGGCTTTTGAATGTCGAGCTTTACAACCTGCTGCTCCAGCTGCCGCGCCAGCTGGCGGGTTCGATTCAGCCACCCCCGATGCCGGGGCGGGCAGGCAGTTTCACCCGTCAGAACATCGAGCCGATACCCGATATCCGGGGTTTCCTGGCTCAACGGATCGCGATCGGAAAGCAGGCTTGCCAGCAGCGATGCGGGTTTGGTGAAACCGGTTTCGGCACCGCGCAGCAGTAAATGTGCAAGCCTGGGGTGCACCGGCAGCGCGGTCATCGCCTGGCCATGGGCCGTTAGCACCAGCGCATTGTTTTTTTGCTCCAGCGCGCCGAGCGATTCGAGCAGCTCGATCGCCTGTTGCCAGTGCCCTGCCGGCGGCGGATCCAGCCAGCTTAGTTCGGCCGGGTTGTCCACCCCCCACTGCAACAACTGCAGCGCCAGCGGCGCCAGGTCCGCCTTTAGAATCTCGGGCGCGGCGTGTGCCGTGAGTTGTTGCTGCTGTTCGGCCGACCACAGGCGATAACACTTGCCGGGCCCGAGCCTACCGGCGCGTCCCGCGCGCTGCACGCTGGACGCGTTTGAAATCCTGACCGTATGCAATCCCGACATGCCGGTCGTCGGGTCGAAACGGGCTTCCCTCGCGAGGCCGGAATCGACGACAACGTCGACACCCTCGATGGTAAGGCTGGTTTCTGCAATATTGGTTGCCAGCACCACTTTCTGGTCACCGGACTGTGCGCCCGACATTGGCGCGATCGCAAGTTGTTGTTCCGATATCGTTAAGTTACCGTACAGCGGGTGCAGGTGGACGCCTTTGATTTTTCTCTGCAGCAGCCAGTCCGCCAGGGCATCGTTAGCGCGGTGAATCTCCCCCTGGCCCGGCAGAAAAGCGAGCACACTGCTCGCCG
>JAASSH010000044.1 GCA_021767985.1 Gammaproteobacteria bacterium
CCGTATCCAGTTGAGAAATCAACCGGGTTTTGCCGGATTTTCTAGCCCGCAAGTTCCATCTGCGGTTTTTGAAGCAGTTTGACGAATTCTGTTTCGTTTATCGGTTTCGAGAAGTAAAAACCCTGGCCGAACGCGGTCTGGTAACTGCGCATCAACTCGGCCTCCTGCTCGGATTCGATACCCTCGGCGACCACCTCCATACCCAGGTCGTGCGACAGGTTGACCAGTGACTTGACGATCTGATTACTCTTCTCGCTGCGAGCCATCGCGCTAACGAATACCCGGTCGATTTTCAGGGTGTCGAAAGGAAAACGGTGCAGGTAACTAAAGCTCGAATAACCAGTGCCGAAGTCGTCGATGGCCAGCTTCGCCCCGGTCTCTTTCAGCTGGTGCAGCGACTGGGTTGCGAGTTCCGGATTGTCTATCAACAGGCTCTCGGTGATTTCGAACTTGATGCGTTCGCGCCGAGCGCCTGTTTTGTCCATGATGTCAGCCAGGCTCGGGACCAGGAACTGGTCTTCGAACTGTTTGCCGGACAGGTTGATGGCGACGAAAATATCATGCTGGAAATCGTTGCAGAGGCGGCTTTGAAAATCGCATGCCTGTTCCGCTATCCAGTAGCCCAGGTCGATAATCAGGTCGCTGTTCTCGACGTGCGTCAAGAAGCGAGAGGGCAGCAACAGTTCCCCGGAGGGATGGTTCCAGCGCACCAGCGCCTCGCATCCGACAATCTTGTTGTTGGACAAATCGATAATCGGCTGGTAATGCAGGCGAAATTCTTTTTTCGTCATGGCTGCCCGCAGCATCTTTTCCTCGGTGACCAGTAACCTGGTTACTTCCAGCGTTTTTTCGCCAAAGATAGCACCGCTCTCGGTTTGAGCTGGCTTGGTTACGGCCGAATCGATACGTTTGTGCATTTCCATGAATTGCGGTATCAGGCTTCTCAGTTCCATCGTGCTGGCAGCGAAGCCGTCGCCCTCGGCATCGAGCTGGCCCAGGGACAAACCCTCGAAAACCTGCCCCAGGCGCGCATTCAGATCACGGTAACGCGCCATGGCAAGTCGCAGGAACATGCGTACAGTAGGGTCGGATTGTTCGATTTTCTGACTGACGTAGTCGAGCGGGATCGCCATTACTTCCGTGGGGACGATAGCCCGCGCGGAGGCGCTACGCGGAAGCCGGTCTATGATCGCCATCTCACCGAGTATGTCGCCCTTGGTAAGCGTCGCCATGACGAGTTTGCGCCCGTCCTTGTCGAGCGCCACCTCGACCATGCCCGATTCAATGATATAAGCACAGTCACCCGGGTCGCCTTCCCTGAAAATGTATTCATCCGTGTCGAAGGATGTCTGTGAATCGCTTGATTCCATGGTTTTCCTGTTATTTCGAGAGATGCGTTGTTCACAACGCGCCATATTTAGTTCTAATACAAATCGATGAAATAGCTATTAAAAAATAACTATCGATTGCTAAATTCCCGACAACCGGTATTGAAAACGCTGTATCAACCTGATTTTGTATCGGCCCGATAGCAAATAGTATGAATCATTTGGCGGGGAATACTGTGACTGTTCGCCTGTTTTGCACGAGCTCTCAGGCATTTATGTTAGTGGTGCAATAATGGTTGGAAAGCGATCGCGGCGCTTGGCATCATCGCGAGCCCGGGCAGCCGGGCCCTGCCAGCAGTATCGTATCCAGCCTGCCGGAAGCTGCTCCCGATTAGCCGAAATCCAGGTTTATTCCATAAGCGGCCGGCTCCACCAGGTTAACCGACACCGGGCACAGTCGCATGCGCTGCTTGATGTAATCGATTACGGCGGGGTCAGCGGCGCCGCCGCGCAGTTTCGAGTCGATAGCGACACTGATTTTCTGAATTCTCCATTCATCGTCGGCGATTAACGACAAGTTCAGGGAGGCGCTTTCCAACAGCAGCGCGTGCTCGGTGGCGTTGGCGTGAAAGTAGGTGTGCTGGCAGATCAGAAACGAATACACGAAAAGCAGGAAGCCGGGGCTGCTGTTGTCGATCTGCAGCGGCTGCCACCCCTGGTCGGTCAGGACCTCGGCATCGATTTGATCCAGGTGATTGTCGTCACCGCTATAGCGGAACGCGGTGCGCAGTTCAAAGCTATGGTCGGACATGAGGGTCTCCGTAAATTGATCTGTCGATAATCGCGATCGGCCGGTTGATATTCAATATCCATTAAGGCCAGTCGAAGCCGGCAACGGGAGATAGGGCTTAAACCCTCGGTCAGGCCGGCAGGCTGTCGCTGGGGTCCAGGGTGTTCTCCACTGGATGCTCGCGCGTAATACGAATCAGGTCCTCGCCGTACAGTTCGAGCTTGCGCTCGCCTATACCCGGTATCAGCGACAGCGCCTCCACGCTGTCGGGCCGGTGCTCGCAGATCGCCGCCAGGGTCTTGTCGTGCAGAATCACGTAAGGCGGCACCCCCTGCTCCTGCGCCAGCTGCTTGCGATGCAGACGCAACGCTTCGAACAGCGGGGTATCGGCAGCGCGCAGCTCGCGCGAGGCTTTGGTCGCGGCCGGTTTGACGGTCCTGGTCGGCTTCTCGAATTTGCGCAACAGCAATTGCTTGCTGCCGTTGAGCAGCTGCTTGCATTCCGGGGTCATTCTGAGCGCGCCGTAATTGTCGATATCGGCATACAGGTAACCCAGGGCGATCAACTGGCGAAACAGGCTGCGCCATTCGTTCTGATCCAGGTCTCCGATTCCGAAGGTGCTGAGCTGATCGTGCCGGTTTTGCAGGATGCGGTCCCTGGCGTTACCCATCAATACGTCGATGACGTAGTTGACGCCGAAGCGCTGACCGGTTCGATAAACACAGGACAGCGCCATCTGTGCAGCCTCGGTGGCGTCCCAGGTCTGTGGCGGTTCGACGCAGTTGTCACAGCTACCGCAGGGTTCGGGCAGGATTTCGTCGAAGTAGGCGAGCAGGGTTTGGCGCCGGCAGCCGGTCTGTTCGCAAAAACCGAGCATCGCTTCCATCTTATGCTGCAGCACGCGTTTGAACTGCTCGTCGGCGTCGCTTTGCGCCATCATTTGTCGCAGCAGGATAATGTCCTGCAGGCCATAGGCCATCCACGCGTTGGCGGGCTCGCCGTCGCGCCCGGCGCGGCCCGTTTCCTGGTAGTAAGATTCCAGGTTTTTCGGCAGATTCAGGTGCGCGACGAAGCGCACGTCGGGCTTGTCGATGCCCATGCCGAAGGCGATGGTGGCCACGATGATGACGCCTTCCTGCTGCAGAAACATGCGCTGATGCTCGGCGCGGGTGTGCTTGTCGAGGCCGGCATGATAGGGCAGCGCGAGACGTCCTTTGTCGCTCAGCCACTTTGCCGTCTCCTCGACCTTTTTGCGCGACAGGCAGTAAACGATACCGGCGTCGTTCGCATGGTTGGCCTGGATGAAAGACCATAGTCGTTGCCGGTTGTTATCACCCTGGGTGACGCGGTAGAAGATGTTGGGTCGGTCGAAGCTATGTACGAAGCGCTGCGCATCCTGCAGCTGCAGCTGCTGTTCGATTTCGCCCAGCGTGCGCTGATCGGCGGTCGCGGTTAGCGCAATACGCGGCACATTCGGAAACTGCTCGTGCAGGCGCGTCAGTTTTCGGTAGTCGGGTCTGAAGTCATGACCCCATTGCGACACGCAGTGCGCCTCGTCGATCGCGAACAACGCGATCCTGCACTCGGCCAGCAGTTGTAGAAAATCGTCACCGAGCGCGCGCTCGGGTGCGACATAGAGTAAATCGATATCGTTGTTGCGCAGCCGCCGGCGCACGTCCTGCTGTTGCTCGGGCGTCTGGGTCGAGTTGAGGAAGGCCGCACTGAGCCCATTCTGGGCGAGCGCGTCGACCTGGTCCTGCATTAATGCGATCAGCGGCGAAATAACGATGCCGACACCTTCGCGCAGGATTGCGGGAATCTGGTAGCACAGTGATTTGCCGCCGCCGGTGGGCATCAGCACCAGCGCGTCGCGACCCTCGATCAGGCTGTCGATGATCTGCTGTTGCTGAAAACGGAACTCGTCGTAGCCGAAGCGGCTGCGTAATACGTCTAGTGCATGGGACATGATGCTATAGTAATCCTTTTTCTCGCTGTTTATGAACTGTCCTTGTCAATCCGGTCAATCTTTTGACCGCTGCTGCGGTCGATTTATATCACAGGATGCACTGCCAGAAAACGCAGAGCAGTTGATGCGCTCGCGCTACAGCGCCTACGCGCTCGGTAAACTGGCCTACCTTAAGACCACCTGGCATGCGGATTTTTGTCCTCCCGACCTGGCGCCCGAGCCCGCGATACGCTGGATCGGGCTCGAGATTCTCGCGTTCGAAGACGGCGAGACCTCGGCCAGGGTCGAATTCGAGGCTCGATTTCTGGCGCATGACAGGGTTGATGCGGTGCATGAATGCAGTTCGTTTGTGCGCGAGCAGGGTAAATGGCTGTATACCGAGGGAAAAATGCTGCCACTCGGTTTCACGCCCTGGAAACCGGGGCGTAACGAAAACTGCCCCTGCGGCAGCGGCAAGAAATTCAAGCGCTGCTGTGCGCGGCGCTAAGCAAAGAGCGCGGGATCAGTGCGCCGGGTGGACCGGGTGCGTCCAGGGTTTCAACAGGAAGCGCCAGGCAATCGTCAGGTAGCCGGTGTACCAGTAGTTACCGTTGTTTGCTAACACCTCGTCGCGCTCCCGCCTCGCGACCGCTGGAATACGATACCAGGCCAGCTCCGGGTGATTGTGATGAACCCAGTGATAGTTGTTGTTCAGAAACAGCAGTCGCGTGACCGGGCAGCCGTCGACCAGCACGGTGCGCTGCTTTTCATCGGGTTCGTAGCGGTGCTCGAGGAACGAGCGAATCATCATCATGCTGGTGCCGGGCCAGGCGAAGGCCAGCAGGTAAATCCAGAACGGCATCTGGCAAACCGCGATGATCCAGTAGAGTAGTACTCCCAGGCTGACGACGTGGCGTAACAGGATCCCCAGGTGTTGAGTGTCACCGCTGCGCAATCGGCTGAATTCGATCCGGTACTGGTCGCCAACCGTGAGCCAGGGTCCGATCAGCATGCGGCCGAGAAACGTATTGTTGAAAACCAGCATCCGCTGCTGCCAACGGGCGAGGCCCTGCCATTTTTCCCGGGTAACAAAAAACGACTCGGGATCGTGTGCGGGATCGGTCAAATCGGAGCGGTGGTGGCGCAGGTGATTCTTGACGTAGAGTTGGACCGGCAGCCACAGGGTGAGTGGCGGCCAGACCAGGGCGATATTGAGGCGTTTATTCGTTGTCGGATGCCCGTGCAGGGCTTCGTGCTGCAGCGAGCTGTGCAGGGCGACCGTGTAACCCCCGATCAGCCACAGCAACCAGGCCGGAATACTGTCCCAGTAAAACGTTAACGAAATCCAGGTGCTATAGACAACAACCAGCAACAGCCACGTGGGCCATTCGATTTTCGCGGAGATGAAATTCGCAGCGCGAAGATTGCCGGTTGTCATAAGCGCATAAACACCTGAACTTATTGGGGGTTTTGTAATTTATGATCGTCAGACTGTTTTGTCGATGTTTTTATAGCAAGCATAAAAGAAATTATGTTTACTAAATAATAAAAGTGTAGTATTTACACAACAAACAGTGGCATAAACAATGAAGAAGCAGGAAATAGTCTCTATCTTTCGTAAGCGTTTGCTCGAGTCGATGCAGGAAAGAGCCGTGAACCAGTCCGAGTTGTCACGCGAAACCGGTGTCGATCGTTCGACCCTGTCGCAGTTACTGGCCGGAGAAAACATGCGCATGCCGCGTGCCGATACCGTGGCGTCGCTGGCGCGATCGCTACAGGTCAGTAGCGACTGGTTACTGGGCCTGAGCCAGGATAGCCGCTACGGCGCCGAAATTCTGCGCCAGTCCTTCGAAGTCGCTCCGCATGAGCAAAGCCCGGCGGACGATAACCTGAAGCGCTGGTACGAGGAGGCAGAGGGCCTGAAAATCCGCTATGTCCCGGTGCAACTGCCCGATATCGTCAAGACCGACCAGGTGCTCGAGTACGAGTATGGCGAGGTTGTCGAACGTCCGGTTAGTCGCGCCAAGGAGCAGGCGCGATACCATCTCAATTTCACCCGCGGCCCGGACAACGACCTGGAGATCTGCATGCCGCGCGAAAACCTGGTCGGATTTTGCCGTGGAGAAGGCCTGTGGGGGGAACTGGGACGTAGGGCACGTAAGGAGCAGGTCAGCTTCATGCTGGAAACGCTGGAGGAGCTCTATCCCAGCGTCCGGTTATACCTCTACGATGGGCGCAAGCGATACTCGGTACCCTACACTATTTTCGGCGCGCGACGTGCGGCGGTATATGTCGGGCAGATGTACTTCGCGTTCAATACCACCGAGTACGTGCGCATCCTGGTGCGGCACTTCGATAACCTCGTGCGCAATGCCGAGGTACACGCGCACGAGGCGGTGAATTTCCTCAAATCACAGAAAGTAAAGTAGCAGCCGCCCGCAACCGGAAGCTTGTCCCGGATTACGGCGTCAACCATAGCCTTGCCCTGACCATTTTTACGCGGCTGCAATGCGGTGTCGCATAAAGCGCTACATCAGGCGATCGCGTACGCCGTCCAGCACAATGTCGGTGTAGCCGATGATGCCGATAACGCGCTTGTTTTCAACCACCGGCGCTCGACCAATGCCAAAGTTTTCGAACAGGCGGGTGCAGTAACGAATATCCATCTCGGGATCCACGTGAATAACGGGCTTCGACATGATTTCGTAAATGTTGACTCGCTCCGGAGACTTGTTCTTGGCGAGTACCTGCTTGGCGATATCGGACAACAGCACGATTCCGTACTCGTCGTCCTCGTGTCTGATGTTGACGATGAAACACTTGGATTCAGGGTGCTTCGAATCTTTCAACACGGTTGCCACGGTATCCATACCCTCGACCATATCGAAGTCGGTTTTCATAACGTCGCGCACGCGCACAATTTTTTTGTCGCTCATATCTCTTCCTCTACAATTTCTGCTAACTGGTCAACCTGGTGCGATACGCCGACGGCGTCTTCGACGTCGATACTAAACGCAATTCCGTTGCCAGGGTGGGCTTCGAATTCTCCGACCTGCTCGATGGTTTCGAGTATGTCGCGGCACATGTGCTCTTCCACCAACAGTAAAATCACGTCGCGCTGGGTTTCCAGGCTCAGGCCGAGAAAAGTTTTGGCCACCTGCAGACCTTCGCCACGGGCGCTGGAAATCACGGTCGAGCCGGTAGCGCCTTTATCCCTGGCGGCTTCGACGACTTTGTTAGTGATCGAATCCTCGGTTAATGCAATGATTAGTTTAAAGTGCATGATTATGCCTCATGGGTTCCTTACTTTGTTGCTACGCCTGGCTTGCCACTCCGATAACTGGGCGTAGGCAAGCACAGACATGATTGGAAACAGGCTGGCAAAGGCGATCAAGCCAAAGCCGTCTAGCAGGGGATTGCGGCCGGGCACTGTGCTGGCGAGCCCCAGGCCCAGCGCCGCTACCAGTGGCACGGTTACTGTCGACGTGGTAACGCCGCCGGAGTCGTAAGCCAGCGCGATGATCATGCGAGGCGCAAACATAGTTTGAATCAATACGAACACGTAACCGGTGATAATGTACCAGTAGAGCGGGGTGCCGGTAACGATGCGGTAAACTCCGAGCGCGATGCCGATCGCGACCCCGATCGCAACCGCGATGCGCAGGCCCCAGATGCCGATGCTGCCCGCCGATACCTGGTTGGCTTTGATCGCGACCGCCAGTAGCGACGGCTCGGCAATGGTCGTGGAAAAACCGATCGCGAAGGCGAACAGGTAAACCCACTGATAATCCCACCATTCGAGAACGCGGCCGACATCGGCGCCGGCGATAAACACGGGGTCGGTCAGTTGCTGTGCCATTAGTTTACCGAGTGGAAACAGGGCAGCTTCCAGGCCCTCGAGGAAAAATGCGAGGCCCACCAGTACCAACAGGAAGCCGGTAATAAGCTTTTTGCGATTGGCAATCGGGGTGCGGAAAACGATCCGTTGAAAACCGAAAATAATCACAACGATCGGCAATACGTCCCAGACGGTTGCGATAAGCGTGTGAAACAAATCTATGAAAATATGCAGCATGACTGTTTCAGACCACCATGCCGTAGCCCATCACGAATATCATCGGCGTTAGCGACGCGAATGCGATCAGGCCGAAGCCGTCGACCATTGGGTTGCGTCCCTTGATCGAGCTTGCGAGGCCCACGCCCAGCGCGGTGACCAGTGGCACCGTAATGGTAGAGGTCGTTACCCCGCCGGAATCGTAGGCGATACCGATAATCTCCTTGGGCGCAAAAATCGTCATAATGACGACTCCGCTATAGCCAACGACGATCAGGTATTGAATCGGCCAGCCCTTGATGATGCGGAATACCCCGAGCACGATGGCGAAACCGACCGACATCGCGACCGTCACGCGCAGGCCAGTCGCGTAGGCCGCCATGGATTTCTCGCTGTTCTCTATCATTTGACCATTCGCGGCGACAATGGCGGCTTCGTTGGCAACCGCGATCAACGCAGGCTCCGCGATGGTAGTGCCAAAACCCAGCGAGAACGCAAAGCAGAGCAGCCAGAACAGGCTGCCCTTGCTGGCAAAGGAATATGCCATGGTTTCGCCGATTGGAAACAGGCCCATATTGAGGCCCTGTACGAACAGGGTCAGCCCGATTACCACAAATAAGATACCGATTGCGATTTCACCAAAATTGGGGATTGGTTGCTGTAAAACCGCAAGCTGGAAGAAGCCTATGACTACAATAATGGGCAGTAAATCACGCAGGCTGTCGAACAAAGCAGACCAGATCGCCTTAAGTGATTTCATGTATGCCCAGATTAAAAATTATTCTGAATCCAATAATATCAGGACAGTGGTAGCAGGCCTATGATCGAAATCAAAAAATATAGGCCGCCTGTCGCAGGCACCCGATAACAAAAAATTAACGCAACCTGGGCGAGAATTACGCTGGTTATGTGTGCTAAGGATGCAAGTCCGACAATATCCGATCCTCGCATGCCGCGGGGGTCGGA
>JAASSH010000313.1 GCA_021767985.1 Gammaproteobacteria bacterium
TTGCCGGGTTTGGCGCCGTCGAAAACCACCGCGGCGACATCGTCGTAGATCAGGCGCGCGTGCGAATGGATAACCGCTTCGAAGAACTCGAACTGCTTGATCGTGCCCTGCTGGTTGATGTCCATCGTGCACACCAGGCACAGGCGGTCGACCTCGGGATTCAGCGAACACAGGCCGTTCGACAGGATTTCGGGCAGCATCGGGATCACCTCTCCCGGAAAATATACGGAGGTGCCGCGCTGTTGCGCTTCACGGTCGAGCGCCGAATCGACACCGACATAGTGCGCCACGTCGGCGATGGCAACATAGAGCCGGTAACCGTTGGCCTGCGGCTCACAGTAAACCGCATCGTCGAAATCACGCGCGTCGGCGCCATCGATGGTGACGAACTTGAGCGCGCGCAGGTCGCGCCGCCCCTTTTTATCCGCTTCTGCCACCTCCTCGGTAAGCGTCCTGACCGACTGCAATACCGCGTCGTTCCAATGATGCGGAATGTGATGCGTATTAACCGCGATGGTGACTTCCATGCCCGGAGCGTTTTCCTGCCCCAGTACACGTTCGATCAGGCCGATGGGTGGATTGTGATTCGACGGGTATTCCGTGATTCGCACCAGCACGATATCGCCGGGGCTGGCGTTGTGCCCGACTTCGCGATTCAGCAGCACGTCCTGCACCATGCGCTTGTCGTCCGGCACCACGAACTCGATTCCGCTCTCGTGATGATAACGTCCCACCAGGGTTTCATGCGCCCGTGCCAGTACCGAGATCAGCGCGCCTTCCGAACGCTCGCGCTGCTTGTCGAAACTGGTGATCTTGATCGCCACGCGATCGCCGTTCATCAGCGTGCGCATCTGGCGTGCCGGCAGAAATATATCCTTGCCGCCGGAATCCGGCCGCACGAAACCGAAACCATCCGGGTGGGTTTGCACGTAGCCTTTTTCCAGGTCCATATGATCGAAACTGAGATAGCCGCCGCGGCGATTGCGAAACAACTGGCCGTCGCGCACCATTGCCTGCAGGCGGCGGCGTAACGCTTCCAGCCGGGTCTCGTCACTATAGTCCAGGGTCGTGGCAATGTGTTCCAGCGGCAGCGGAACCTGTTGCGACTTGATCAATTCGAGCAAATGCTCGCGGCTGGCTATCGGGCTTTCGTAATTTGCGCTTTCGCGCTTGTAAAAAGGGTCTTGAGGGGTTTTTTTAGACTTTTTAGACATAGGTCATCCATTGCAAGATCGCGAGTATATAGAAACATTTGCCGACTCACTACCGGTGGTGTATATTCCCGCGCCATGCCCAGGTGGCGGAATTGGTAGACGCGCTAGCTTCAGGTGCTAGTGACCGTAAGGTCGTGGAGGTTCAAGTCCTCTCCTGGGCACCAACAAAAACAACACATTATCGGGATGGATTAGCCTTCATGCGATTATTCAGGAATTACCCGGTCATTATCGTGGTGAGCTGCCTGCTGCTGGCCAGTTGCGCGTCATCGTCCGGCCAGATCGATCCCTACGTACAGAAACTGCAGTGGCTGGATGCGGCCGATCCCCAGGCAGACGCCAACCAGGCGGTCAAGCAGAACGATTTTCGGCTGCTCGGGCTTGCCACCACCAGCGTCAATATCCCGGGTGTCAGCAAGGAGGAGACGCTCAAGTACGAAGAGAACTGTGGGGTGCAGTTGATCGAGGGCGTATCAGACGTGGTGCGCAGCGACGAACATCTCCGGCTGATGCAAAAGGCGCGTAGTTACGCGCTCAAGTACAACGCCATCATCAAAACCCACTGTCAGCCCTGACGGCAACGAACCCGCCGCAGCGCGACAAGACCTCCGAATAACAGCAACCAGGCATAGCCGAAGGCCGACGCGTCACGACCGCCGCTGCCCGGGTTACCCGTCGGCGGCGGGACGCTGCAATCGACAATCGGGCCGCAAGCCGGTGCGGTAAATCCCGTGGTCGCTATGTTCGCGAAGGAGCGGGTCGCGTAATCGTCGTCAACCAGTTCATCCGTGGGCCCTACGCCCTGAGTTACGGTTAGATCAGTGTCTGAAATATCGTAGAAAATATTATCGCTGCACTTGACCCTCACCCGTACGGTAGACCCCACCTTGGTTTGTTTCTCTGCAGGAATGACCGTCGCTAGCGCACTACCGTCGTTGGCCGAGCTGTCCAGCGCCAGTGGATAAATCGAATATCGCAGTTTACCGGCCGAAAAGACGATCAGGTCGATATCGACATTTGCACAGGAAACCGGCGCCAGGTCGGTACCGGCGACATCCCAATCGACGGCAAACGGCGTCCCTGCGACTATCGGGGCCGCCACGCCGGTAATTTCAAACGGTCCAGCCGCGGAATTCACCGAGACCCGGACATCCTCGAAGTCCTGCCCGCTATTGCCGTCGGTCGCGGTCAGGCGGAAATCGAGCACCCGGTCGTGACAGGGCAGGACTTCAGCCTTGTCGTAGCGGCCCTGCACCTGGGTTCCGAGGGCCGGAAAATCGCGCCAGGATTCGGCGCGCGGGGCATAGCTGCGGAACAGCGCGTTACTGCCATTGTCGGTGCCGAAAGTGGCGTCATCGGTCGGACAGCCGGCATCCATTTGATCCCAGCGATATTCGAGCGTATCGGGATCAACGTCAGTAGCCGCGGGTGGGCCCGCCGGATCGCCGAGAAGAAAAGGCGTATTGGCCGGGATAGTTGTGTTAGAGATAGCCGTAATGACGGGATCGGCATTGGGTGCCGGTATCGGTGCTGGTGGCGTGTTGTTCAAGACGTAACAACTGCCGGCACCCGCGGTAAACGCGTTTACTTCCGCGATACTGCCGGCATGAAAACTGCTATCGCTATTGGTTTGCAGGTTCTCCGCGGCGCAAATCCCGGCATAAGCCATGATCGTCGAGCCGCTACCGGGCTCGTAAGCGGTGCCGGCATTGCGATTGACACAGCTGCTGGTAGTACCATTGAAAGTATGCTCGGCATTGAACTGATGCCCGATCTCGTGAGCGACCAGGTCGATATTAAACGGATCCCCGGTGGGGTCGGTTAGCCCCGAGACGCCGCCGGCCTTGATGTTGTTATCGCAAACCGCACCAATATTCGCCACACCCCCGCCGAATAAAAGCGGACGGCTGAACATGTGACCGATGTCGTAGGCGCCGTCGCTGCCGGTCAACCGGGTATCGATCCAGTCATTTACCTGACTAATCAACTGAAATTCGTCTTCGTTATCGAGCAGGCCGCTCTCGACGGTTTCATAGATCTCGTCATTATTGGCCACCAGGGTTAACAAAATGCCGAGATCGCGTGCGTAAACAAAGTTAACCCGGGCGATTGTCGTCGCAATCGCTGCCGTCGTATTACCGACGTCGTCGCCGAAATACTGGTGATACTCGAGCGTAACCGCAACCGCGAGTCTGTACTCCTGCAGGCTGCCAGGCACCCTCTGTGCCGTCTTCCGACCTGCCGAGAACGCGATTCCCGGATCTCTCGCATGCTCAGTCACGCCACAGTTGAAACCTTTACGGGTCTCATGCCTGGCAAACCGGCTGCGATATATATGGTCCTGTAACTGAAAGTCTTCCGGATCGATGAAAACGTTCCCCTCGGAGGTCGAGATCATGCCGTGAAAACCCAGTGGCGTGATATCGATAACCCCGGTGGCATGCGGGTCATCGACGCCGACAACCCTGTAGATTTTGATCTCGGGATACTTTGCCGCCAGCTCGGGCGCCATCACTGGGAACTCCCGCAGTTTGAAGAGTGCCAGCTTGCCATCCGGCATAGGAATCTCGAGCTGGTGACCCTGCACAGCCCCGGTCTCGGGCAAGGCGCCGCGCAGCGCACTATCATTCACCTGGAAGTATCGAATTTCCGATGCTCCACGGGCGTTGACCTGAGCAGGTGTTACGTCCTGCCAGATCTCCGATGCGGCAGCTGCATTCCATGCGAACAGCAGGGAGATGACTCCAA
>JAASSH010000045.1 GCA_021767985.1 Gammaproteobacteria bacterium
GCTGAAACTGCTGCACCACTACGGGCCGCTGGACGGTTACCGGGTATCTTCGATGAGCTGCTCGGGTGGCGAGGCCAGCATCATTGCCGATTCGGCAGAGAAACGTAAAGTCTACTTTCCCGATCTCGACGCAGCACAGAAAGCCCCGCTGCAGCAGGTACTGGGACCGCTGGTGACCGTCGCCAACCCGCTCGACTACCACACCTTCAGCTGGGGTAACCGCGAGGTCATGCAGGCGACCTATACCGCGATGGCCGCGATCGGCTTCGACATGAACTACCTGATCCTCGATTTCCCGCACCCGGTGCGCTGCGACGACTGGGAATGGCATATCGCCGTGGACGCTTTCGAGGCCGCGCTCGAGGCGAGTAACGCCAAGGGCGCTTTCGTAGTGGGCATGGCCGAGAACATCCCGGAAGACTATACCGACAACTACAGCGAGCGCGGTATCGTCAGTTTTTACGGTATCGACGAGGCGCTGCAGGCCACCGAAATCGCGGCCGATATCGGCACCGCCTGGAAACGAGAATTGCCCGCAGCGGTAATGCAGCTCGAGGCGGTCGGCGACAGGCATACTACCCTCGACGAGGCCGCAGCCAAGCACAGCCTGCAGCAGGCGGGGGTGCCGATCCCGGAAGGCGCCCGGGTCGACTCGGCCACGGCAGCACAACAACTGGCAGACCGCCTTGGTTACCCGGTGGTGTTGAAAGCGCTGGGTATCGCGCACAAGACCGAGCACAACGCGGTGCACCTGAATCTGGGCTCGCCCGAAGCGGTCGCCGCGGCGGCCAGTGAACTGTTAAAGCTCGGTAACCAGCTTTATCTCGAAGTCATGAAACCGTCGGTGGCCGAGCTTATCGTCGGAATCACTCGCGACCCCCAGTTTGGGCTGGTGCTGACTATCGGCAGCGGCGGTATCCTGGTCGAGCTATTGAAAGACACCAGGACCCTGCTGCTACCGGCCACACGGAACGAGATCGAATCGGCGATAGCCGGCCTTAAATCGGCGCCGCTGCTGGCGGGTTACCGCGGTCGCCCGCCGGCCGATATCGACGCTGTCGTAAACGCCATCCTGGCGATTCAGGAATACGCGGTATCACAGGCAGGCTCGTTGATCGAGCTTGACGTCAACCCATTATTGATCGGCGCAAAGGGCGAAGGCGTATTCGCCGCAGATGCGCTGATCGTACTAGAGGAGCAGGAATAAATGTCAGATGTAATCACAACGCGACGCGAAGGCGCCGTTCTCGAAGTCACGCTGGACCGGCCCAAGGCCAATGCCATCGATCTGCAGACCAGCCGCCTGATGGGTGAAACCTTCAAAGCGTTTCGCGACGATCCGGAGCTTCGGGTTGCCATCGTCAGAACCGCGGGTGACCGCTTTTTCAGTGCCGGCTGGGATCTGAAAGCCGCGGCCGGCGGTGACGCTGTCGACGGCGATTACGGCGTCGGCGGCTTCGCCGGCTTGCAGGAACTGCGCGGCCTGAACAAGCCGGTGATCGCCGCGGTCAGCGGCATGGCGGTCGGCGGCGGATTCGAACTCATGCTATCGGCGGATTTGATCTACGCGGCCGACCATTCGACCTTTGCGCTGCCGGAAATCAAGGCCGGTACGCTCGCCGACGCGGCCACGATCAAGCTGCCCAAACGCATTCCCTACCACGTCGCGATGGAAATGCTGTACCTCGGGCGCTGGATGGATGCCGCGGAGGCACTGCGCTGGGGGCTCATCAACGAGGCATTGCCGCAGGAGCAGCTGATGGATCGCGTCTGGGCCGTGGCGCGTGAACTGGCCTCCGGACCGCCGCTGGTATTTGCATCGATCAAGGAAGTCGCGCGCGAGGCCGAAGCGATGAAGTTTCAGGACGCGATGAACTGGATTACCAAACGCCAGTTCGAGACCGTCGACGTGCTCTACGGCAGCGAGGACAACATGGAAGGTTTCAAGGCGTTCGCCGAAAAGCGCGACCCGGTGTGGCAGGGTAAGTAACGCCCTGCCCTGCATTCCGGCATTCTTGCGCAAGCCTGCGCGGCCCGGTGGGAATCTTGTTAGAATTGCTCCGGTATCGGAAGATCCCCGCGTTCGCGGGGATGACGCCTTTAACTTTGCGCGGGGATGACGCCTCTAATTCGCCGGGGGGATGACGCAAGCCGGGATGGAAAATTAAAATGAATGATATTAAACCTCTGTGGACACCCAGCCAGGCCAGCATCGATGCGGCCAATTTGACCGCTTTCATCGGGCAGGTAAATCAACGCCACGATCTCGACTTATCGGACTACGATGCGCTCTATCAATGGTCGATCGACGACCAGGAAGGCTTCTGGTCCGAGGTCTGGGATTTTTGCGGCATCGTCGGCGACAAGGGTGAGCGCATCCTGATCGACGGCGATCGTATCGAGCAGGCGCAGTGGTTTCCCGACGCGACACTCAATTTCGCCGAAAACCTGCTGCGCAGCAAGAGTGACGAAACTGCGATTTACTTTCGGGCCGAGGACCAGGCCGAATACAGCCTGACCCACGCGGAACTCTACCGGCAGGTCGCGAGCCTCGCGGCCTGGCTCAAGGCACGGGGACTACAGCCGGGCGACCGCGTCGCCGCCTATTTACCGAATATGCCCGAAGCGGTGGTGGCGATGCTCGCCGCCACCAGTCTCGGCGCGGTCTGGACTTCTACCTCGCCAGACTTCGGCGTCGACAGCGTGGTCGATCGTTTCGGCCAGACCGAACCGCGCTTCCTGTTTACCGCCGACGGTTATTTTTACAACGGCAAGAAACACGACCTCAACGCCAAGACCCGGGATATTTGCGCGCAGTTGCCGAGCGTCGAGCAGGTCGTGCAGATCGGGCTCGCGGGATTCGGCAATGACATCGACGCCGTCGACTGGAGCGAAATTGTCGCCAACCCGGTAGACAGCATCGACTTCGTGCCGCGACGCTTCAACGACCCGCTCTACGTGCTGTATTCATCGGGCACCACCGGCAAGCCCAAGTGCATCACGCACGGGATCGGCGGTACGCTGATCCAGCACCTGAAAGAGCACATGCTGCAGTGCGATATCCACCCGGGAGATCGCCTGTTTTATTTCACCACGCTGGGCTGGATGATGTGGAACTGGCTGGTCAGCGGGCTCGCCAGCGGGGCGACACTGGTGCTGTATGACGGCTCGCCGTTCTATCCGGATGGCGAAGTCCTGTGGCGCTATGCAGATGATGTCGACCTGACGATTTTCGGCACCTCGGCCAAGTATATCGACGCGATGAAGAATGCCGGGCTCAAACCGATGGACCGGTTCGAACTATCGTCGTTACGCTGCGTGGCTTCTACCGGTTCGGTGCTGGCGCCGGAAAGTTTCGACTACGTTTACCAGAACATCAAGCGGGACCTGTGCCTGGCGTCGGTATCGGGCGGCACCGATATCGTCTCCTGCTTCGTCATCAGTTGCCCGCTGCTGCCGGTTTACCGCGGTGAAATCCAGTGCCGCGGCCTCGGTTTGGCGGTCGAGGTATTCGACGAGGACGGTCGTTCGGTGCGTAACCAGAAAGGCGAGCTGGTCTGCACCAAAACCTTTCCCTGCCAGCCGGTTTTTTTCTGGGGCGACGAAAGCGGTGAAAAGTACCATAACGCCTACTTCGCGCGCTTCGACAACGTCTGGCATCACGGCGATTACGTCATGCTCACCGATCGCAACGGCATCGTGATTTACGGACGCTCCGACGCCACGCTGAACCCGGGTGGGGTGCGCATCGGTACCGCCGAGATTTACCGCCATGTCGAGCAGCTCGATGAAGTGATCGAAGGCATCGTCATCGGACAGGACTGGCAGGACGACGTGCGCGTGGTGCTGTTTGTCGTGCTGCGGAACGGTATCGATCTGGACCAGGACCTGGCGGACAGAATTCGCAAAACCATACGCGAAAAATGCACGCCGCGTCACGTGCCGGCGAAGATTGTTCAGGTCAGCGAGATTCCGCGCACCAAATCGGGAAAGATCGTCGAACTGGCGGTGCGCGAGGTGGTACATGACCGTCCGGTCAAAAACATTCATTCGCTGGCCAACCCGGAAGCACTCGAGCTCTATCGCGACCTGCCGCAGCTGCAAGAATAAGCCTTGATTCGCAACCCCTCACTGTTCAACTGGCTGCTGTTGATGGTGCTGGTCGCGCTGTGGGGCACCTCGTTCATGTTCAACGCGATATCGGTCAAAAGCGTCGATCCGGTCGCGGTGGTGTTTTACCGCCTGGCGCTGGGCGCGGTGGTGCTGTCGCTGGTGGTCTACGCCCGCGGTGACTCGCTGCCGTTGTCCTGGTCGGCCTGGGCGGGCTTCCTGGTGATGGCGATCGCCGGTAACGCGCTGCCGTTTTTCCTGATCACCTGGGGTCAGCAATCGGTCGACTCGGGTGTCGCCGGCATGATCATGGCGATCATGCCCCTGTTGACGATGGTATTCGCGCACTACCTGGTCGAGGGAGAAACGCTCAATCGTTACAAGCTGATCGGGTTCACGCTCGGCATCACCGGGGTTATCCTGCTGCTGGGGCCGGTGTTCCAGGGCGGCGGACGCGAGTTCTGGAGCGGATTGGCGATATTCACCGCGGCAACCTGTTACGCGGTCAATTCGATCCTGATCAAACGCCTGCCGCGCTTCAGCCCGATGGTCGGCGCCTGCAGCGTGCTCATCATGGCGAGCCTGATCATGTTTCCGGCCTGGCTGATCGTCGCCCCGCAGAATAACAACATTACCCAGGACTCGATGTTCGCGGTCATCTGGCTGGGTATCGGCCCGACCGGGATCGCGACCATCATATTATTCGCGGTGATCGATCGCGCCGGGCCGACCTTCCTGTCCACCATCAACTACCTGATCCCGGTAGTCGCCTTTCTGTGCGGCGCCTGGCTGCTGTCGGAGCCGGTAACCTGGCTGCATGTCCTGGCCCTGGTCGCAATCCTCGGGGGCATCGCTATCACCCGTATCAAGGTGCGGAAAGCGCTTCAGTAAAGTGCTGCACAAAGGCGTTGACCCTGGCCGAGCGCACCAGGTCGGGATGCGTCAAAATCCACAGGCCGGTGGTCAGTTCGTCGACCGGCAGCTGCAGTCGTACCAGTTTTGCAGAATCGTCGCCGAGAAACCGGGGCAATAACGCAAGCCCGATTCCAGCCTCGGCCGCGATGCGAATGGCAACAAAGGAATCGCAACGCAGGCAGATGTTCTGCTGCTTGACCGTTGCCTCCAGCCAGGAGCCAATCGGGGTCGATTGCAGGCTGTCGGCAAAACCGATCCAGCGCGCATCGAGCACACTGTCAGGCTCCAGCGCGGTCAGGACTTCGGGTACGGCGTAAACGCCGAACTCGACGTCGCACAGCCGGCGTCCCACCAGGCTGGCTTCCGGGGCACTGGTTGGGCGGATCGCGACATCCGCATCGCGGCGGGTAAGGTCGAGCAGACTATTGGTCACCAGGACATCGACCACGATATGCGGATGTTTCTGCCGAAACGTGGCCAGGTGAGGCCCCAGCACGGACAACATGAAACTGTCGGTCGTGGTCACGCGCAATTCGCCCTCGAGCTTGAGCTCGTGCCCGGCAATTTGCCGCTGCATGTCGAACAGGGTGTTTTCCACCTCGCGCGCGGCGTGGATCATTTTCTCCGCTTCCGGCGTCAGCACGTAACCGGCATCGCCGCGGTCGAAGATGCGGCAGTTCAGGTTTTCCTGGAATTTGTTGATCCGGCGCAACACCGTAGTACGATTGACCTCGAGCTCGCGCGCGGCCGCCGCGATCGAGCCTTTATTCGCGACCATAAGCACGTAGCGCAGGTTATCCCAGTTAATATGCTGCATATTTGCAGCACTATAGCGCAAAAATACGTAATTTGATGTAAATTTATTACCGCCTATAATGCTCGGGCACAACACAAAAACACCAAGGAGTTAACCATGAAATTAGCTACACGACTTTGCCTGTTGATCGCGGGCCTGGCCCTGGCCGCTCCGGGCTTTGCCGCCAAGGACCCCAACCTCAAACTGATAAAAGCACGTCAGGGCGAAATGCAATTGCGCGCCTATAACGTCGGACCGCTGTTCGGCATGGCCAAGGGCAAGATGGAATACGATGCGGGACTTGCCTCCAAGCTTGCAAATAACCTTAAAACCCAGCTTTCACTGGATATCGGTGGCGCCTGGAAACAGGGCACGGACAATGAAGCCTACCCGGGTAAAACGACCTCGCTGCCCAAGATCTGAACGACCTACCCCGAAATCAGCGAATACGGCAAAAAGTATGCAAAGGCCGTTAACGAACTGGCCGCCGCTGCGGGCAACGGTCTCGATGCGCTCAAGCCCAAGATCAGCGCAGTGGGTAAAACCTGCAAAGGCTGCCACGACGAGTTTCGTGAGCTAAATTAATCAGACTCTCGAGGGTCTTTACAGGATTTTGAATTCCGTAGCTGATGGGATCCGGTGACATATTTATGACACCGGATCCCGCCAACCTGCCAGCTCGACTTTCTTCTCTTGGCCCGACTGTCATCGCGGTTTTCCGCCATCAAGGCTGCCGTTCATTCTCGTTGACGATTCCATTGAGCTGTTCGTATGATGCTTTCATGATCACTGCCCTACGTCTACTCGCCGTGGCAGGCGTGCTAATCGCCGCGTCTTCCGGCAGTGCTCTTGCACAGGCAACGGTTGATAACGACTTGCTCGCGCGCGGCGAATACCTGCTTAAAATAAGCGGTTGCACCCACTGTCACACGGCGGAAGGTGGCGAACCCCTGGCGGGCGGGCGGGCGCTGGAGACTCCGTTCGGAACCTTCTATACCCCGAATATAACCGCACACCCGACTGCCGGCATTGGCGCATGGAGTGCCGAAGATTTCCAGCGCGCACTGCACCAGGGACTGGCGCCCGACGGCAGCGACTATTACCCCGCATTTCCGTACACCTCCTATACCCTGATTCGCGCTGAAGACGCGTTTGCGATGCACGCCTACCTTATGTCGCTGCCCGCGTCGACACGGCCTAACCGTGAGCACGAACTGGCATGGTTTCTGGTTTCGAGGTTGGCAGCGACTGCCTGGAAGTGGCTATTTTTCGACGCTGGCGAAATCCAGCAAAGCCCCGGTCAAAACGAGCAATGGAATCGAGGCGCTTACATCGCCGAGGCCCTGGGACATTGCGGCGAATGTCACACGCCACGCAATTTGCTTGGCGCACTGCAAGCGGACCTGGCCTACGCCGGCAACGCAGAGGGACCGGAAGGTGAGCTGGTTCCCAACATCACACCGCACAAGGACACCGGTATCGGCGACTGGAGTCGCGAGGGATTGGAGGAGTTTTTGAAATTCGGCGAGCTGCCAAGCGGTGACTATACCTCCGGATCGATGGAGGCAGTAATCGAAGGCGTGCGACATTTAACCCCGCAGGACCGAGACGCGCTAATCGACTATCTGCGCGCCCTGCCATCGATCGATAATCGCGTCAGGAAGTAAAACCCGGCAGGTCCGTTCGGCTGCTCGCCAGTTCGCCCAGCGTAATCGGCTTCAGTGGCGGCCGCACCCTGAAATAACCGACATCCTCGATCGCGGCACCGGTTTCATCGGCGATCAGGGTGGATACCGTGCTGCCGCACAGGCATCCCTGGCAAGGACCCATGCCGCAGCGCGTAAATGCCTTGGCCTGGTTGGGACCGACGCATCCCAGGCGTGCGGCTGCGCGTATCTCGCCGGCGCTGATTTCCTCGCAGCGACAGACCAGGGTGTCGTCAGCCGGCAACAGGCAGGCCGGAGCGGGCGCGTACAGCGCATCGATAAAAGTCCTTATCGACAGGTGCCGGCGCAGGAATTTCGGAATCGGGGTTGCCGCGCGGTCGCGCTGCTGCTGGTCAAGCTTGTTCAACTTGCAGGCAACCTGCAGCGCAGACAGCCTGCCCTGCAGCTCGGCCGCGCGCGCGCCGACAATACCGCCGCAATCTCCGGCAACCATGACCCGGTCGACGCTGCTTTGCCCCCAGTTATCCCTGCTCACCTTCCAGCTTTGCTGCTGCCGGTCCCACGCCAGGTCACAGCCTGCGGCCAACGGCAGTCGGGTATTGGGGATAACGCCCTGGTGCAGCATCAGGGTATCGGCGTCGATTCGCAACTCGCGCGCGGCCTTGCCACGGCGGCTGCTGAAGCATACCGCTTCGAGACGTTCTTCACCCTCGACGCGCAGGTCGTCGACATGTTTGTAAACGGGTATGCGCGCCTTGCGGATGGCATGCATGTAGGACAGACCCTTGAGCAGGTAATCGGTGGCGCCCAGCGCGCGGGGCAAAGCGGGTAAAGCCTTTAACAGTCTCGACGCGGGAGTCGTATCGACAATAGCCTCGATGGCTACGCCGGCGCGCAGGTATTGTGCCGCCAGCAACAACAGTAACGGGCCGCTGCCCGCCAGAACCAGCTTGCCCTGCGGCACAATTGCGGCAGACTTGAGCAAAATCTGGCCCGCACCGGCGGTCATCACGCCGGGTTTGTGCCAACCCGGCAGCGGCATTGGCCGCTCCTGCGCGCCGCTGGCCAGTATTATTTGATCGCAACTGATGAAGCGGCTGGCACCGTCGATCAGCAATCCGACCTCGAGGCGCTCGTCGAGGTACCAGACCGACGCATTGTCGATGTAATCCGCGGCACTTTGCAGGAACTCGACCACCAGCTGGCTGCCCCGCATGTAATCCTTGCCCAGATAATCGATCGACCGCTCCCGGGCCCGGCTTACATTGCGATAGATTTGCCCGCCCGGGGTTTTTTGCTCATCCACCAGCGCGACATCGACACCAAGGCGCGCGGCATCGGTGGCCGCGGCGAGACCCGCCGGGCCAGCGCCAATGACCAGGAGTTCGTAGTGCTGCTTCATGTCCGTTGCAGCAATTCCGCCGCGCCTCGCTGGTAATCGATCGTCATGTTCTGCCTGACCTCGACCTGGCAGGCCTGCTGGTTCGGTACACCGTCGATACTCACCAGGCAGTCGAAACAGATACCCATCATGCAATACGGCAGGCGCGGCGATCCGGTGACCGGGGTATCACGTAC
>JAASSH010000314.1 GCA_021767985.1 Gammaproteobacteria bacterium
CATAGCGGGATCGCCGCGATCGAAGCCGACCTCGGACCGATCGAAGTGCTGGTAAACAACGCCGGTATCACCCGCGACGGCACCATGCACCGTATGTCTTTCGAGCAATGGGATGCGGTCATCCAGACCAACCTCGCGTCCTGCTTCAACTGCTCGCGCGCGGTGATCGAAGGTATGCGCGAGCGTGAATTCGGCCGCATCGTCAACATCGGTTCGATCAACGGCCAGTGCGGTCAGTACGGGCAGGTCAATTATGCCGCGGCCAAGTCTGGCATCCACGGCTTCACCAAGGCGCTGGCGCGCGAAGGCGCGGCCAAGCACATTACCGTCAATGCGATTGCACCGGGTTATGTCGAGACCGACATGGTGCGCGCGGTACCGGCAGACGTGCTGGAAAAGATCATCAAGACCATCCCGGCCGGCCGTCTCGGACATGTCGACGATATTTCACGCGGCGTGCTGTTCCTGGTATCCGACGACGCGTCGTTCATCACCGGCGCGACCCTCGATATCAACGGTGGTCAGCACATGTACTAATTGACGCCAGCCGTCGAACCAAAGCCGGGACTCCAGTTCCGGCTTTTTTTTGCCCGGGATAGTCGTGATAGCGCAGCGATGAGCAGATGACGAAGAACAATGATTCAGCATTATCGGTATGTTATAAAACCGCGACAAGCCAATGACAGTTGCCGATTACAAAATCCCGTTGAAGGCCAGGCTAAGCAGTGAAGACGGTTGCCTGATATGAAAGACCTGTTCAGAAAAGATATTCTGGCCTGGGCCCTGTACGACTGGGCAAACTCGGCTTACGCAACCGTCGCGGTAGCGGTGTTTTTCCCGCTGATGTTCAGTAATTACTGGTTTGCGGGTTCCGAGAACAGCACCACGCCGCTGGGTATCGCCAATTCCGTCACCAGCATGTTGATCGTGCTGCTGGCGCCGGTGCTTGGCGCAATTGCGGATCGCGGCGGGATGAAGAAACGGTTCCTGCTCGTCTTTGCAGTAATCGGCGTGGTGTTCGTATCGTCGCTAATTTTTATCGAGCAGGGCGACTGGATACTGGCGTTGTCGGTTTACGCATTAGCCGGAGTCGGATTCTCGGGCGCCAACATCTTTTACGATGCGCTGCTGGTCGATATCTCCCCGAGAAAAAAGCTCGATATTGTTTCGGCATTCGGTTTTGCCTCCGGATACCTGGGCGGTGGCCTGGCCCTGGTTATTGCCATCGTGCTTACCAGCTTCCCGCAGTTTTTCGGATTCGGCAGCGCGCAACAGGCCATGCTGGCGTCGTTTGTCGTGGTCGCCCTGTGGTGGGCGCTGTTCTCGATACCGCTGTTAATGCACGTCAGGGAATCCCGGATTCACAGGGAAGTCAGCTTCGGCCAGGCCGTAACCGAGGGCGTCGAACAGCTGCTTGCAACCTTCAGGGAAGTTCGTCGGTTAAAAATCGTCTGGTTATTTCTGCTGGCCTACTGGTTCTACATCGACGGGGTATTCACGATTATACGAATGGCGATGGATTACGGGGTGCGGCTCGAATTCGATCAGATGAGCCTGATCAAGGCGTTTTTAATTGTCCAGTTTATCGGATTTCCGGCTGCTGTCGTTTACGGCAAACTGGGCGAAAGGCTTGGCGCGAAAACCGGCATCATGATCGCGATCGCGGCGTATATCGGCGTCACCATCTACGGTTATTCGATGGCTAACGTCATGGAGTTTTACGTGTTGGCGATCGTGGTCGGACTGGTGCAGGGCGGCATCCAGTCGTTGAGCCGCTCTTTCTACGCACGCATTATCCCGGCGAGCAAGTCGGCCGAGTTTTTCGGTTTCTACAATATCATGGGTAAATTTGCCGCCATCCTGGGGCCGTTGCTGGTGGCCGTGGTGAGCGGTATCAGCGGCGATCCGCGCCTCGCCCTGTTATCGATCATCGTATTGTTCGCGATCGGCGGCGTTATCTTGTCATTTGTTAACGAGCCCGAAGCAGGCAGCATCGAAGCACGGACCGATTGACTGCTGCCTGATCCAAAAGGGCTCCATGCGGAGCCGGGGTCAGGATGATCAGTAATCCTGGTAACTGTTAAAGACCCCGACGTTGTTATTGCGATCGATCGAAAACACCCTGAAGGCCTGGCTGGGCGCACCCGGGGAGTCCATGCCCGGGGTGCCCGATGGCATCGCGGGCACTGTCAGCAGGCGGATATCGCCAGGGTCGCCAAGCATACGCTTGATGTCCTGCGCGGGGACGTGACCCTCGATAGCGACACCGTTGACGATGGCGGTATGGCAGGAGGCTGCCTTTGGCGGCACGTCGAACTGTCGTTTGAACTCGTCGACGTCGTCGACGGTAACGTCCTTGACGTCGAAATTGTGCTGCTCCAGGTGATCGATCCATCCCTTGCAGCAGCCGCAGGTTGCGCTGCGATAGACGGTAATGGAGTATCTCTGGTCGGTTTTACCCTCTAGCCAGAAGGGATTGGCCGCTGCCACGGGTGTAGCGATCAGGTAAATCAACAGGATAAAGCTATTCAAGGTTCGCATCGGATTTCTCTTTTCTCTAAGGCCGGCATAGCGCTCATTATAAGCATATTTACGCGATAGATCGGCATACGGTTCTTTCGGATCGAGCGCGAAGCTATTTTTATTATCAGACAGGGCCTGGCGCAAGCCCTATGTTTGCGGCGGAATCGAGTAGGTGCCGGTGGCGTGCGCGACGATGTCTTCCTCGCTGTAAATCGATACCTCGACCACGGCGAGGCGTTTCCCCAGCTTGATGATGTTGCCCCTGGCGACCAGGTCGCATTCGGCCGGTTTGCGCAGAAAATTGATGTTCAGGCTGGTCGTTACCGCGAGCTTGATTTCTCCAAGCAGGCTCAGCACCACGGCGAACATGCAGACATCGGCCAGCATCATCATGAAGGGCCCGGCAATGGTGCCGCCGGGGCGCAGCGATTTTTCGGAATAGGGGAGCACCAGTTCGGCAACGCCTTCGTCGATGCTGCGCAGGTAAATCCCGGTCTCGGCGGCCGAGGGTAATTCGGTGCCGATAATCTGGTTGAATTTTTCGGTGCTGACTTTGCTCATTTTCTGTTTCTAGCCGGCGTTCAGGATGCGACTTCCCGGGTAACGGTAAAGCCGCTCACAGTTAACTGATTTGTGTTCCTGATTGCAAGACAATAAGCCCGGTCGCGCAGCGTCTTCGATGGGCGAGTTGTAAACGGCCCATCGAAGACGCGCGGCCGGGATGCGCCGCGCACGAGAATTTAGCTGCGGGCGTTGAGCCAGTCGGAAATAGCCGGGGTGACGGTTGATTGCGCCTTGCCGCTGACGTAGATGCCGATGTGACCCCCGGGGAACGACAGTTCGGTATAGTCCTTGCTGCCGATCAGCTTTGGCAGGATTTGCGACGACGCGGGCGGTACCAGGTGATCCTGCTCGGCGAAGATATTCAGTACCGGGGTTTTGAGGTTTTTCAGGTCAACCTCGTGCTCGCCGATCTTGAGGCCGCCTTCGACCAGCTTGTTCTGCTGGTAAAAGTCCTTGATGAACTGGCGGAACGCTTCCCCCGCCTGGTCCGGGCTGTCGAAGATCCATTTTTCCATGCGCATGAAATTCTTTACATTCTTCTCGTCGCTGATGATGTCGACCATGGATACGTATTTCTGGCCCATCAGCTGGAAGGGTTTCAGGTTCAGGAATGTCCAGTTGAGCATTTCGCCGGGCAGGTTGCCCATGGCATCGACGATGGCATCGATATCCATTTGCTGCACCCAGTGGCTCAGCATGTTATCCGGGGTCTTGCAATCCACCGGGGTAACCATGGTCACCAGGTTTTTGACCTTGTCCTGGTGCAGCGTGGTGTAGCACAGGCTGAACACGCCGCCCTGGCAGATGCCGAGAATGTTGATCTTGTCGACACCGTGGCGTTCGCGCATGACGTCGACGCAGCGATCGATGTA
>JAASSH010000046.1 GCA_021767985.1 Gammaproteobacteria bacterium
ACCGACGAACGGGCCGGACTTGTTCGCCGACGAGATACGCTTGACCCGCTTGAGCGCTGGCAGATAGAGCCATTGATTGTCGGGATCGAGTATTTTGGCATGCGACAGCAGCGCGGTGCCCTCGATGTCACGCGGCGTATCGAACAGCACCAGGCTCTTGTCACCGACGCTTTCGTCGGGTTTTTCGAGCGTCGCGATTTCGAGCGTACGCGTGGATTCCTGCCCGGCGGCATTGCGCAGGATCATCTGCAACTCGACGCGGCTCGCGCCGAAGCCGATGTCGCTTCGGTCCGAGCGGGCAGCGATCTCGAAGCCCTTGTTCTCGGTCGTGTTTGCCGATGCAGGGGCAGTGAAGGTCAGGCCGAAGGCAAGCGCCAGGGCGATGGGTGTCGTGGTTAATGTTTTCATGTTGGTGTCTCCTGTAAATGAGTAAAGGGATGGTTTCAGGCTGCCGGTGCGGGCAGTTCGGCCGCGCTCTGCGGTGCCTGCCGCGGTTCGCGTTTGCCAAGCAAGAGCAGGGCGGGAAGCAGCAGGAAGTCGAGAATCAGCGCGAACACGATCGCGAGAATCGTCATCAGGCCAAGGTCGACGTTCATCTTGAATGCCGAGGTGGTCATGACGAAAAAGCCGGCAGCGAGGATGATCGTATTCACGACGATCGCAGTACCAACGTTGTGGAATGCGTAGCGGATCGAGTCCTCGATCGACAGCGCGCGCTCGCTGCGGGCACGCACGTACTTCGACAGGAAATGCACCGTATCGTCGACGATGATGCCGAGCGAGATCGACGCGACGGTCGCGACCGAAAAACCGACGGTGCCGACCAGCAGCGCCCAGGCGCCGAATGTGGTCAAGATCGGCAGACCGTTGGGAACCAGGGAGAGCGTGCCGAGGCGCAGGCTTTGCAGCGCGAACATCATAATCAGCGCGATGGCGGCGATGGCGACGATCGTGCCGGTAACCATGTTGTCCATATTACGCTCGCTAATGTAGGTGAACATGACCGCGGCGCTGGTCGGCGTAGCCCGCATGTACTCGGGCCAGTTGGCCTGCTGCCAGTCGGCGACGTTTTTAAAGAACGTCTTGGTTTCCGCCGTCGAAGTGCGTGTGAGCGTTGCGGTGACGCGGGTTGAGGACTTGTCGATGTTGATGCGGTCATTCAGGTCCAGCCCGTACGGCAGCGACAGTTCGTAGAGCAGCAGGTACTGTGCGGAGAGTTCGCGGTCGTCGGGGATGCGATGCCGGGACGGGTCGTCGCCGTGCATGTTGCGGTTGAGCCGCTTCATGATGTCAGACAGCGAATACACGTGGGTCACGTTCGGTTGCGCGCGCAGGAACCCGGCGAAACGCTCGAGGTTGTCGAGGTATTCGGGTTCACTGACGCCGCCCGGGCCTTGCGCCGGTACCGAGTATTCGATCGGGTAGAGGCCGAAATGCGCCTGCGCCCGGTCGGAGTCGCGGCGGAACTCGATGCGCTCGTCGAAATACTGCACCCATTGGTCGTTGAATTCGAGCGTGGGCACGAAGCTGACAATCGCAAGCGTCGCGGCGCCGATACTGATCAGCAGTTTTTTGTTGTGGCCGATGACGACGTCGGCGAACCGATCCATCGCGCGCTGCGACCACTCGCTGCCCTCGCTCTGTCTGACGCGGTAGGGCAGCAGGCTCAGCAGCGCCGGCAGCAGTGTGATCGAGTAAAGCCATGCGGCCGCGATGCCAACCGCGGTGATGTTGCCGAGGTGCCAGTAGGGTGGCGAGTCGGAGAAATTCAGCGCCAGGAAGCCGACGATGGTCGTGACCGAGGTAATCGAGACCGGCAGGAAGTTCACTCTTACCGCTTCGATCAGCGCGCTGGTTTTTTCCATGCCGCTGCGCATGAGACCGCGCAGCGTCATCAGGATATGAATCGAGTCGGCGACCGCGAGTGTCAGGATGACGATCGGTGCGGACATCGAGATCGGCGTCAGCTTGACTCCGGCCCAGCCGGCGATGCCCATGCCGACCATCGTCGACAGCATGATGAGGCCGAGCGTGGCGAAAGTCGCCGTGAACGAGCGTACGATGAGCCAGGTGAGAGCGAAGATGACGACGAACATCAGCGGCATCAGTGTCGCGCCATCCTGCATGCCGGTTTCGGCGAAGGCGTTGTTCAGCATCGATACGCCGGTGAGGTGGACTTCGATAGCCGGGAAGTCGGCCTCGATTTCGTTGGCGAGATTACGCGCGAACTCGACCGCCTCGGGCACCTCCATCAAGTGCTTTTCTGGGTACTGCAGCACGACGTTGACCGCGGTAACGGCTCCGTCCGGCGTCAGCAGCTGGCTGCGCAGCAGCGGTTCGGCGAGCGCAACGGCTTCGCGCTCGGCGAGAAACGCCGCGTCCCGGTCGCGCGCATTTTTGACCAGGTCTTCGACGATGAGATCGTCGTCGCTGGCGTGCGTGTGCTGAAAGTTCGTTACCGAATCGACGCGGATGGCGTAGGGGATCTTCCACGCATCGGCGGTCAGTCGTTCGACCGCGGCGAGCGTTTCGGCCGAGAATGCCCTGCCGTCCCCGGGTTCGAACACGAACAGGAAATTGTCGTTCTTGGTATAGGTGTCCTGCAGATTTTCGAAGGCCTGCAATTCGGGATTCGCGTCCGAGAAGAACACGCGGTAGTTGGTCGAAAACTCGAGCTTTGATACACCGAAGCCGGCGCCGATCGCAATTACCAGCGACAGCAGCAGCACCAGCCAGCGGCGAGCGATGACCTGGCGCGCGAGAGCCGCGGCAAAGCGGTCGATTGTTTTGAAGTAGTTACTCATTTGTCTGTCTCCATGGAATTAAAATGTAACCGTTCGGTTTAAAATTAGGCAAAAAAACTCAGGTCCAGGAATCGATCAAATCTGCCAGGTTTTGCAGAATCGCTTCATTCGGCATGAAACCCTTGACCATTGCCGCCGAACCGGCGAACGCAATCATCAGCGATACCGCAAGCTTGTTGGCATCGAGTTCGGGCCGGATTTCGCCGACCGCCTGTGCCCGCACGATCATGCCCGTTATTGCCTGTAACCGCTGCTCGCCGAATCTTTTCAGAAGCTGTTTGACTTCGGGATCGTGCGGTGCCAGTTCCACCATCGAGTTGATCATCATGCAGCCTCTTTCACTGCCGGCGTCGTCGGTAATCTTTTTCACCACCGTGCGAATATTCGTCAGCGGTGAAGCTTTCTCGGAAACCACCGCGGTGGTTTCGCGAAATTCGATATCGGCGTAGTTTTTCAGCGCCGCCATGAATAATTGATGCTTGTCACCGAACACGCGGTACAGGCTGGCCTTGTTGAGGCCGGTGGCATTGGTCAGGTCGACCAGCGACGTGGCCTCGTAACCCTTGCGCCAGAATGCATCCATCGCCGCCCCGAGTACCCTCGTTTCGTCGAATTCGCGCGGCCTGCCGACCGGTCTGCCTGTGAATGTTTTTACCATTTTTCAGTCAATTTGAAACCGAACGGTTTCAAATATAGGACAAAGCAGGCGAATTGTAAACCCTTTGGTACAAAATTATTTTTATTCACCCGGATCCCGTTATCGAAATAAGGTGACAGTTAACTTAATTGTAGGGAATGGAAATTTTGATTGGCAGGTATTTCGGGGTTTGATAGATTCATCGGGATAAAGAAGCTCAGATGAAATTTTGCAAGGGAGGAAACCATGGCAAGGATCGCCAGGGTGGTTGTGCCAGGCTACCCACATCATGTAACTCAGCGCGGCTGCCGCCGGCAGCAGACATTCTTTACCGCAGATGACTACCGGTACTATTTCGAATTGCTTCGGAGCAGGAGGGTCGATGCCGGTGTCTCGATCTGGGCATATTGCCTTATGCCGAATCATGTGCATCTGGTCGTCGTGCCGGATACGGAGCAAAGCCTGAGTCGTTTTCTTGGGTCGGCTCATCGGCAGTATGCGCTCGAGGTAAACCGCCGCATGGGCTGGAAAGGTCATTTTTGGCAGGAGCGATTTCATTCCTTTGTAATGGACGAGCGACATTTGCTCGCAGCGGTTCGTTACGTGGAACTGAACCCGGTGCGCGCCAACCTTTGCGCTTCGGCGTGGGACTGGCCCTGGTCGAGTGCCGTTGCACATTTATCAGCCCAGGATGATGGACTTGTCGCGGTAAGACCCATGTTAGAGCGAGTCGGAAACTGGAAGGACTATCTTTCGAGGCCCCATGGCGAAACGACGGATGACGACCTGCGCAAGTACAGTCGCTCCGGTCGGCCTGCGGGTGACGATGCTTTTCTGAGTGTGCTCGAAACGCTAACCCAGCGGCGGTTGAGAAAGTTGAAGCCAGGTCCCGCGTCTGGTGGAAGGGTGAATTAAGTAAACTGTCACCTTAATTTTTTCGCCTTAATTTCCTCGTTTACAGGTTTACTCGCTGCCCGTTTTCGAAGCAGGCGATTTCCCCGGCGCTCTGGGCCTTCCAGCGCTGGTTATCCAGCGGGATCGTTGCAATCACGGCCTGGGCGCCGCCGCCCCCGTCGCAGGAAATGCCCTCACAGGGGGAATCGTCACCGGCTTCGCCAGTGTCGCGCTCGAGTACGTAAAGGCCGGGCAGATCGCTGATCGCTTCACCGGGAACCGTGTGCCGATGTGCATGAGAGAACAGGGTAGCGCCGTCGCTATAGATGAAATTGGCTGCGCCGAACTGCCGCGCCAGCTCGGCGACTTCGGTTAGTATGTCGAGCCTTACTGCCAGTGCAGGCACATCCGCGGGCGGGATCTCGCGCCATAGCGGCTCGAGCCGTGACAACAGGTAAGCGAACAGCAATTCCGAATCCGTATTACCGACGGCAGTCAGGGCGCCTGCGGGTGCGGGGAAGTCGGGATCGTCCAGGTAGCCATTGTGCGCGAAGACATGAGCCCGGCCGTGCAGGTAGCGAACAAAGGGTTGTGTGTTAGCGAGGATATTATCGCCTCCCGTGGCGCGACGGACATGCGAAATAATGCAGCGGCTGTAAGGCGCCGCTATTCCGAGGAAGCGAACCAGCGGACTGTCTGCCGCTGGTCTGGGCTCGCGCAATAGCAAAACGTCCCGGTCCTCGTAGTAGGCGATGCCCCATCCGTCCGGGTTGCCGCCATCGCTTGAACCCCGACGCGCAAATTCTTCCCAGGCGAATCTTAATCTTATCGGCTGAGCGACCGACACACCGAGCAGCTGGCACATGTCTGTTCTGATTTCAGTTGAATGGGTTTGACGTGGCAGTAAATCTTAATCTCCGGTCTTTTGCCATATGTCGAATTGAGTATTTTCTGTTATCAACTATTCGAAGATAAGTTAACTGTCACCATAATTCCCAAGCCCGATACTGATATCAAAGGCGAGCTCTACCGCATAATTCGGAAATAAGTTAACTGTCACCTTAATTGCCCGGGTGGCATCCAGGGCCCTGCCTTTGATGTAGATCAAAGCATACCGCCCGATAGCCTGATAATCCTGCGTCGTGGTCGGGTCAATGCAAAAGCGATTCAGTGCAGCCATATTGATAAAGGGATTTAGCGGACTGGTTGCCCAGATACTCCTGTTAAGGGAGCTGCTGATTGTTTTTTCAGGCAATGAACTTGGCATCGGCATCATTCTGGCGAACTGGCTTATCCTCGGGGCTTTTGGATCTTACGTGCTGGGCAGGCGGGCCGAGCGCTCCAGGTACAAGCTCGAAGCGTTTGCGCTTATAACGATTCTTTTTTCCTTAGCGCTGCTCGCGGCGATTTTCCTGACACGCATGCTGAAAGGCGTCATGGATGTTTCCATTGGCGAGGGCATTGGATTTTTCCCGATGTTGTACGCCTCGTTTCTCGTCCTTGCCGCCGTCAGCATACTTGGCGGCGCATTGTTTACTTACAGTTGCCGTATCTATTCCGACTTGTCCAGCTCGGCTGCATCCTCGGTCGGCAGGGTTTATGTGCTCGAGACCGTGGGCACCATTATCGGCGGCATTGCCTGCACCTATTTGCTGGTTCCTTACTTCAATAGTTTTCAGGCGGCCGCCGGCATCGCGCTGCTCAACTTTTTAGTCTGCCTCGTTTTACTGGCCCCTGCCTGGCAGGCCGGACCCTTGCAAAAAACGGTTGTGGCAGTCTCGAGCCTGCTGGTCTTTTGTTCGGGTTATTTGCTTGTTAGCGGCAAGGTGGACGAGCTGCATCGTCACTCGATCGCAGCGCAATGGAAGAATCAAAATATCGTTCATTACCAGAACTCCCAGTACGGCAATATCTGCGTGCTGGAAAACGAGGGCCAGTACATTTTCTTTCTGGACGGGATTCCGAATCTCATCACGCCGGTTCCGGACATGCCATCCCTCGAAGAGTTCGTTCATCTGCCGCTACTGGCTCATCCCGCACCGGCGAAGCTTCTTATCCTGAGCGGCGGGGCAGGCGGCATGATCAACGAAGCGCTGAAACACCCGTCGATAGCAGCCATCGACTATGCCGAGCTCGACCCGCTGATGCTGGACCTCTTGAGAAAATTCCCCACGCCGCTGACCGAAGCCGAACTGAATGACAGCAGGGTAGCGATAAAGCATATCGATGGCCGGCTGTTCCTGAATACAACCAGCAATCGATACGATGTCATTTTCGTCGGGATCCAGGAGCCGTCCAATTTGCAGGCGAACCGTTTCTTTACCCGGGAGTTCTTTTCACTCGTAACAGAAAGGCTCGATGAAGGCGGCATACTGGTCCTGGGGCTGCCGGGTTCGTTGACTTACCTGAACGACGAATTAAGAAATCTGAACAGCTCGATCTTCAGTACCCTGGACAGTATCTTTTCCCACATCAGGGTAATTCCCGGCGATGGCAGAAACCTTTTCCTCGCGTCGGATTCGCAGGAAATTACAACGATCGACAAGGTACAGATTATCGAAAGACTGGGTCAGCGCAATATTGCAGCCGATGGGATGGTTCCCTGGCATATCGAGAACAAGCTGCACCCCGGGTGGCAGGACTGGTTCTTTCGTTTTATCGAGGAAGGCAGTCGAAAGATCAATTCGGATTTCACACCGCTGGGCGTGTTTTACAGCATCGCCCATTGGAACGCGGTGTTTGCGCCTTCGCTACGCGGTGTCTTTAGTCAGATCGAGCGGATCGACTTAAGCGTTGTCGTGCTCGTGTTTGTCGTTTTACTGCTGGTTTATCTCGTTTTCCGGCCCAGAAAGAGGCGCTTCATCCAGGGCGGCATCTCCTTGTCCATTATCACAACGGGTTTTGCCGGAATGATGTTCGTCCTCATGATCATTTTTGCCTTCCAGTCCATCTACGGTTACGTGTTTTCGTCGATTGGCATTCTCGTGGCGTCCTTTATGGCGGGGGCGGCTGCCGGGGCAATGCTGATCACGTCGCTGCTGCAACAAATAACAAACTATCGAAAGTTATTCATAAAAATCGAGCTGGCGATCATCGGCTTTTCGATAGCGTTTCCCCTGGTATTCGTTGCGCTGCCAACCTGGCTCGGCGACGCCGAAAGCCTGTTTTTGTTCATGACGCTGTTTTTAACCATTTCGTTCATCAGCGGATTTCTGACGGGTTCGCAATTTCCGCTGGCAAATAAACTCTATTTGACGGGGAGCAAGAGTCTGAGTGGGACGGCCGGTATACTTTATGCCTCTGACCTGCTGGGTGGGTGGTTAGGCGGCATTGTAGGCGCTGTAGTGCTTTTGCCTGTGCTCGGTCTTACCGGTACCTGCATCACCGTCGGGCTGCTTAAATTGACGAGCTTCACGGTTATAGCCACCCAGCGCGATAAACCTCTAACGGGAGGTGACGTATGAAAGCATTATGTCCTCAACCGATGACCCGCAGATGTTTTCTGGATAAGACGGCCAAAACCTGTTTATCGCTGGGGCTGTCTCCACTCCTGCTCGATGTCGGCCAGGCGCAAGCCGCCACCGGGACGGACTCCAAATTCGAACCGGCTTACCTGAAACTTCACGAATCGGGTGAGCTTGGAAAGCGGGCCGACGAGCTCTGGGCCATGATGAAAAGCTGTCGGCTCTGTCCCAGAAGATGCGGCGTTAACCGGCTCAACGGCATGAGCGGCGTCTGCCAGGCGCCCGGTACGGAACTCGTGATTGCATCGTTTCATCCGCATTTTGGCGAGGAACGGCCGCTCGTCGGCAGGGGCGGTTCCGGAACGATCTTTTTATCCAACTGCAATTTACGCTGCAAATTTTGTCAAAACTACGACATAGCTCTCCTCGGCAGGGGCGATGAAAGCAGCGTCGCTAATTTCGCCAGGATGATGCTGGTACTGCAGACAATCGGTTGTCACAATATCAATCTCGTTACGCCGACCCATTATTCCGCACACATCCTGAAAGCCATCGATATCGCCGCGGGACGGGGGCTGCGGCTTCCGATCGTCTACAACACCTCCGGCTGGGAACGTCTCGAGATACTCGAGGTTCTCGATGGTATCGTCGATATCTACCTGCCCGATTTCAAGTACTGGGACAGCGAAATGTCGGCTAAATATTCCTCCGAAGCAGAGAGTTATCCCGAAATGACGGCCAAAGCCATTCTCGAAATGCACCGTCAGGTCGGTGTGGCGAAACCTGCGCAAAACGGGATCATGCAAAGAGGGCTGATGATTCGCCACCTGGTCATGCCAAACGATACCGGTGGCTCGGAAAATGTAATGGAGTGGATCGCCGAAAATTTACCGAAAGATACTTATGTCAACATCATGGCGCAGTATACCCCGGTCTATAAGGCATACGATCATCCGGAGATATCGAGACGAATTACCAAAGACGAATACGTGAAGGTGGTAACCAGGGCAAAAGACCTGGGGCTGACGAACCTCGATGTTCAGGGATACGGGTGGCTCAAGGGATAAGAAATTCAAGGCGTGACTGAGGCTGGTTTGGGGTCGCGGCGTCCTGGCGTTAGATTATCCCCGGTTACTCTCACTCGCCGCGGGCCAGGGCCTCGAGCATTTTTACCAGTCCGTCGACGACGTAAACCATTCGGTCGTAGTCGACCTTGTCCGGGGTATCTTGCGAGGAGTGGTAGTGGGGATAGCGATAGGGTGCGGT
>JAASSH010000047.1 GCA_021767985.1 Gammaproteobacteria bacterium
CGTCGACCACGCCGTGCTTGTGGCTCCCGGGCAGAAAGATCAGCGGACCGTTGGCGGCGGTAACGTCGTCGAGGAACACGGCGATATTCATCGCGCGCGGCTCGGGCATCAGGTCGTCGCGCGCCCAGGTACCGTAATCCTGGTGCCATTGCCAGACGTCGCCGTCGAAGGCGGCCTTGGCGTTGACCTTGTACTGGTGCATGTAAACCGGGCCGTCGAGCAGTTGCATCACGGGCTCGATCAGGCGTGGATGCGCCCCCAGCCTGCGGAAAGCGTCGTTATAAGTGTGTGCCGCGAAGGCGGTGCGCGCGACACCCGACTTTTCGCGCCAGACTTCTTCGCGCCGCTGTTGATACACATCGAGCGCCGCCTGTTTTAAAACCGCGGTTTCGGCGGCGCTGAAGGCCCTGGGGAAGAACAGGTATCCGCTTTGCTCGAATTCCTGGATTTGTTCGGCGTTCAGCTGCATCCGGCAGGTCCATGGTCGGTAATCGGTCAAGGCTCTGAATTCTACCCCCGAAACCGGGGTATGCAAAATGCCGCCGGCGAGCAGGCGCGTGCGAAGCCTGGCGTCGAATTGTTCGTATTCTTTAGTGCCGTCATCGCCGATTGCAGTAGAATGTGGGCCTTCAAAGCAGAGATAAACCGTGTTTCCCGGAGACGAGCATGCATAACCCTCCCGCAGATGCGGCCGCGCGCCGCGCGGCCAGCCCGCTGGTTTGTTACGAAGTCGACCAGTTACCGCCATCCAACCTCGAGCTGTATCAACAGGCGCGAGACTCCATGACCCGGGTTGCCGAGATAACGGTACCGCCACGTGACGGCAAAACCTTCGAAGTGCCGGCCGGTTCTTTCTTTCGCATCGTCAGCGTCGAGGGCTCGCAGGTCGGTGACCTGAACCTGTGGAACGCGCGCGATCTGAGCGAACGCTTCTTTAGCGGCAAGACGCGTCAGCTGCACGCCACCCATGTCAGCACCGGCGATCGCCTGTGGAGCACCTTGCCCGGCCTGCGGCCGCTGGCGACGATCACGCATGACACGCTCGACTGGTACGGCTGGGACGACGACGGCGGGGGCGTGCATGACGTAATCGGCACGCGCTGCGATCCTTACACCAATCACATGTTAAAGGGCGTCGATTATCATCACTGCTGTCATTCCAACCTGACGCGCGCGCTCGTTGCGGCGACAGGTCTGCCGCCCGGCGAGGCCGAGCTGCACGTACACGACGTCATGAACGTATTCATGTGTACCGGGTTTACGCGCGATACTCACCAGTATTTCATGAAGGCGAGCCCGGTGCGTCCCGGCGACTTTATCGAGTTCTTTGCCGAAATCGATTTGCTGGGCGCGCTGTCGACCTGTCCCGGCGGCGATTGCGGCAGCAGTCATTCCGACGACAGCACGCCCTGTTACCCGCTCCGGGTGGAAATTTTCGAACCTGCGGAAGGGGCCCTGCGGGGCTGGTCGTCGCCACAGCGCAGCGGCTATTCCGGCAGCCATGGGCTTTGATGATCCGACCGGTGACACGGGTCTGAAAAGGCCTGTAGCTGCTGCATTAGTTTAATCTTGCTAATGATCGCGGTGTCTTTAATATAGAACCGTCAAATCAATCGAAAGGTGAACAATTCCATGGAAAGCCTCAATCAGCAGAGTTGCGAAGCCTGTCGCGCGGACGCGCCCAAAATCAGCGATGACGATTTAAAAACCCTGATGCCGCAGATTCCGGACTGGAGCGTCATCGTGGTCGATGGCGTCATGCAGCTGCAGCGTGAATTCGGTTTCAGTAATTTCGAACAGGCCATGGCGTTTTCCAACCGCGTCGGCGATATCGCCGAGGCCGAGGGTCATCACCCCGCGATTCTGACCGAGTGGGGCAAGGTGACCGTCACCTGGTGGAGCCACAAGATCCGGGGATTGCACAAGAACGACCTGATCATGGCGGCGCGCACGGACGAGGTATATGGGGGTTAACAGCAAAGCGCTGGTTGCCATATTCATCGTCCTGATGGTGGGGTTGTCGAGTACCCGGGTGCTCGACGATTACGTCGACGATTACACCACCAACTCGATCAAGAACGCGGCGCTGACCTACGCCACCGCGCGCGGTATCAACGCGCTGGTGTCGATGATGCAAAGCAGCGAGATCGAGGCCGGGATCGGTGTCGTCTCCGGTTCGATGACCATCGGCGAGCTGCTCGACCCGCTGAACGATATGATCGAGCGTTTTTCCACCGTCATGACCTGGGTGCTGGCGTCGCTCGCGGCACAAAAGCTGTTGTTGCTGCTGGCTTCGCACCAGCTTTTTTTATACCTGGTCGCGGTGCTGGGTATCAGCGCTTTGTTGTTACTGTTTTACGGGCCGCTGCGGGCACAGAGCCTCGCATTCCGATCGTTCCTGGTCGTGGTTTTTATACGTTTTGCACTCGGACTCGCGGTCGCGCTCAATAGCGGTGTCGACGCCCTGTTTCTGGATCAGCAGCTGCAGCGCAACGACGCCGAGATCGAAAGCTTTCAATCGAACGTGATCGGTATCGAATCCGACGAAAAGCTCGAGGCCGGCAGTATTCGCGATTCCGCGCTTGCCTTCTGGCAGAGCCTGAGCCTCGATGAGCTCGAACGAAAAATCAGCCGGGGCATCGAAAACTTCATCAACCTGGTCGCGATATACATGCTCAAGACCATCGTATTTCCGCTCGGCTTTTTCTATGCCGCGTTTTATTTCATCAAGCTATTGTGGCGGGTCGAGTTAAACGTCACCGCGCCCGCCTGAGTCGAGGATGCCAGGTATGAAACCGACGATGCAATTGCCACTCATCCTGTTGCTGCTGATTTTCCATGGCGCGACGGCAGTCGCTGCCGAGAGTGGCGCCGGCGTCGGAGACAGTGAGTCGCCGCAGTATATGCGCGTCGACATCGATCGTGTCGTGATCGATACCGAAGGGCTCATCCTCGCTTCGTCGAACCTTGCCGCTTCGATCGAACAGCTGGCGCAGGCAATCCAGCAGCTATCTGCCGACAACGCGGCCCTGAGTGCCGAGGAAAAGGAAATCCTGCTGGGCGCGGTCAAGAGCGTCGATGCGGCGAGTCGTGCGTTGTCGAGCCTGGCAAACCAGTTGCCGCAAACCGCGCAAGACCTGACTGCTCAGTTGCCGCAGATGGTGCGGGATGCGCGCCAGCCGATCGCCGAATTGTCTAGCGGGGTGGAGTCGGCCCGTGGCGGCATTGTCGCGATTACCGAATCCCTGCCGCAGGCAACCGAAAACGCGAAACAGCTGGTCAATGCGACGCTCGATTCGGCGCTGATCCGGCTTTCGACCTACACCGTTATCCTGATCGCGGTGCTGGCCCTGGCGCTGATCGGCGTAATGTGGTTCGTCTACCGCCAGTATCTCGATCCGCTTGCGCAAAAGCTCGACGCGCTGACGGGCGCGCCCGAGCATTTCGCCGATATGTCGCGCCACATGAAGGAGACCTCGGATAACCTGCTGGCACTGCAGCCCGCGCCGCCGGAGACATCGGAAAATCAAACCGCGTCAGCAGCGCCGACGGGCGCGCAACAGAATCCTGAGCCAACCGGCGAGGATTCGGTGCAGGATAAGAACGAACGCTAGAACTTACCCGCGCACATAAACAATTCTACGCTCGGTAAAATCTTGCGCGGGCGGGATCAGAGGCGCAGGCCGCCGTCGAGTTCGATGATGCGACCGCTGTAGTAATCGTTTTCGATGATAAATTCTACCGCCTGGGCCAGTTCTTCCACCGCGCCGGTGCGCTGCAGCGGTACTGCTCGGGTGATGCGTTCGTGCGCTTCCGGTTTCAACGACGCGACCATCTCGGTTTCGAATACGCCGGGGGCGATCGCGGCGCTGCGAATGTTGTAGCGCGCCAGTTCCTGCGCCCAGGTCGTGCTCAGCGCGGCGACTCCGGCCTTGGCCGCGGAATAGTTCGATTGACCGGTGTGACCGGCGCGGCTGATGCTCGAGATATTGACGATGACGCCGCCCTTGCCGTTGCGAATCATGCTGGTCGCGGCCTCGCGCCCGCACAGGAATACCCCGGTTAAATTGATGTCGATGACCTGTTGCCATTGCTCCAGCGACATGCGATCGACGATTTCGCCGTCCTTGACCTTGACCAGCATGCCGTCGCGCAGAATGCCGGCGTTATTGACCAGCCCCGCGATCGCTCCCAGGTGCTCCTCGATCGAAGCGAAGCAGCGGCGCACGCTGGTTTCGTTGGCGACGTCGCAGGTAAAGGCGAAACCCTCGGCGCCGGCCCGTTTGCAGGCGTCCAGGGTCTGGTCGAGCCGTTCGGCGTTGACGTCGAGCAGGGCGAGTTTGGCGCCGTGACTGGCCAGCTGCAGGCTGATGGCCTCGCCCAGCCCCTGGGCCGCGCCGGTGATAACGAAGGTGTTATTTTTGATTTGCAAGGTAGTTTTCCCTGAGTTCGTTTTTAAGGGTTTTACCCGCGACATTGCGCGGCATCTGGTCGACGAGGTAGACGTCCGACACTTTCTGAAAGCGCGCCTCGACCCGCTGGTTGATCCATTGTTTCAATGCTTCGGCGTCCAGCGTGGCTTCGGGGCGTAACACGATGGCGGCCACCGGTGTCTCCCCCCACTTGTCCGAGTCGACCCCGAACACCGCTGTTTCGAGCACCTGTTCGTGAGCCCCGGCGATTTCCTCGATGTCCTGCGGATAGACGTTGACGCCGCCGGTGATGATCAGCTCTTTTTTACGGCCGGCGAGGTATAGAAAGCCGCTTTCATCGAGGTAACCGAGATCGCCGCTGTAGAGCCAGCCGTCGCGGAATGTTTCGCGCGTCAGCTCGGGTTGTTTATAGTAGCCGGAAGATAACGCGGGCCCGCGGCCGACGATCTCGCCGATCTCCCCGGGGGCGAGGTCCGTGCCGTCGTCGCCTACGATTCGAATTTCGTATCCTGGCGGCGGGCAGCCGACCGAGCCCGGCTGCTGGTCGAAATCGTTGCGGTCCAGAATCGTGACGAAACCCTCGGTAAGCCCGTAGAGTTCGTAAAACCGCCCGGGTATCACCGCGTTGACCGCTTCCTTGTATTGCTGCTGCAGCGGCGCGCCGATGGTCAACAGCATTTCCATCGACTGCATGTTCGACGCGTTGAAATTCGGGCTTTGCAGCAGCGCGATGATCTGCGAAGGCACCATCATGATGTGGGTAACCTTTTCGCGTGCCACGGTTTCAATCATTGCCTCGACGTCGAAATGCGGATGCAGGACGTAATGCGCGCCGATGAAAAAGCAGGGCATCAGCGTGACGAAGGCGCCGTTGAACACGATCGACCCGGTGTGCAGCACGACGCTTTCCGGCGTCATGCGAAACGAGGCGGCGAAATGACTGCCGTAGTTGGCGCGCACCAGGTGACTGTGCATGATGCCCTTGGGCATGCCGGTAGTGCCGCTCGAATAGACGATGTTAAACAGGTCTTCCTGCTGCATCTCGGGATAGTCGGGCGGTTCACTCGAGCGGCCGGCGACGAACGCCGCGTAACTGTTGGTTTCACTTTCGTCAGTACCGACCAGAATGTAGTTTTCGGCTTTTATATTGCCGATCTGGTCACGCTCCGGTCCCAGTTCGGCCAGCAGGCCCGGCGTCAGGAAGACCAGGCAAACGTCGGCGTTGTTTAGCAGGTTGATCAGGCCCTTTGCCTTGAGCAGGGGGCTGAGCGGCACCAGCACCGCTCCGATCGAAACCGTCGCCCAGTAAATCAGCAGCAATTCCATGCTGTTGGGCAACGCGGTCGCGACCTTGTCATCCTTGCCGATGCCGCGGGCCTGCATCGCGTTGGCCAGTTGATTGACGGACGCGCTGAAATGCGCCCAGGTCAAACGCTGGTCGCCAAACACGACCGCAAGCTGGTCACCTCGATAACGCGCGTGGCGCTCGATCAGTTTTTCAAGAGTTATCGGCAATCGATCGATTCCTTTGTTGTGCAACGAATTCTATGCGACCCGGCGCCGCATTTCACGGTGATTTAGATCGAGTTTGATATGTATCAATATCGACGGCAGGATCCAGGCGTAGTTTCGAGGATCGGAGGGAATCATGGCGAATAGTTCGAAAGTACTGGTGATCAACGGTTCTTACCGCGACGATGGCATCACCGATCAGGCGGTCGAAGTCTCGGTCGCGGCGTTAAACGAAAACGGCGCGGAAACTGAAATCATAAACCTGCGCGATTATCCCATCGAGTTTTGTCTCAACTGCCGCGAGTGCACCCTGCAGCCAGGCAACAGTCCGGGTAGGTGCGTGCTCGATGACGACATGCATGCGCTGATCGAAAAAATCGAGGCGGCGCAGGCTTTCATCCTTGCCTCGCCGACCAACTTCGGTTCGGCGACCGCGATTTACAAACGTTTCATGGAACGCCTGATAGCCTATGCTTACTGGCCGTGGGAGCAGTCCTACCCGAAATTTCGCAAAGCCGATGCTGCGCAGAAAAAGGCCATGCTGATTTCGTCGAGCGCGGCCCCTTCGTGGTTCGGACGCTGGTTATTCCGCACCAGCAAGCAGCTCGCTATGACCGCCAAAACCATTGGCGCGGAGCCGGTAGGCACCTTGTTCACCGGACTCGCCAATACCGAGAAACACAAGCGCCTGCCGCCGAAGACAGTTGAACGCGCACGTGTGCTGGCGGCAAAGCTGATCTCCACGTGAACCACCGATTTTAGCCTTGAACCTGATGCGCGTTATCTTGAATATATCCCGTTCGATTGGTACCGGGATGCCAGGTCTTCGGGTCCAATTATGACTTCCTCTTCCAAAACCCGGTTCGCACTTGTAACCGGAGGCACGAGTGGAATCGGACACGGGTTTGCCCATGTACTTGCCCGGGATGGTCTAAACCTGGTCATCGTCGCACGAAACGAGGCTCGGCTTAAGGAGGTGAAAAGCGAGCTTGAAGCCCGTTATTCGATCGAAGTAAAAATCATACCGAGAGATCTGGCTGATCCCGAAGCGCCCGCACAGGTATTTGAAATCTTAAAGCAGGAAGGAATCGTGCTCAGCGTACTGATAAATAATGCGGGATTTAACGTTCATGGGAAGTTCGAGGAAACAGACCTGGACGAAGAGATAAAAATGATGCGCCTTCACGTGATCGCGGCAACCGAACTGACGAAACTGTTTTTAAGACAACGCGATCGGCAGGTGGGAAATATGATTCTCAACGTAGCATCAATTGCTGGCCTCGTGCCGGGCCCCCTGGTATCGGTTCATTTTGCGACGCGGGCTTACATTCTGAGTTTTTCGCTAGCGCTTTCCAACGAACTCCAGGGATCTGATGTCCATGTGACCTGCCTTTGCCCGGGCCCCACCAGAAGCGCCTTTTTTGGCCGTGCCAACATGAGTAACGTAAGACTGGCCAGCGGTAAACCGATAAGACTAATGGATTCACAGACTGTCGCAGCGATCGGATACGATGCGCTCAAGAAGCACAAGCGGGTGATAGTGCCCGGCTACCTAAATAAAATTCTGGCATTTATGGCAGCGTTTGCGCCGCGCTGGTTGGCAATCAAGGTAACGAGATGGCTGATGGAGCGGTTGTAGTCAAACTGACAAATTATCCTTGAAAAAGTGTGACGACCATTTCTCATTACTAACGCGGATTATCTCGGACCCGTTTTACTTTGTAATGGGCCCTGATAGTCGTTTCTCGAGTTTCTCGGAACAGCCCCGGCCGGCAGCCGAGGTTCGGGTGCTACCAGGGAACAATTCTGCGCTTGCTCGTTTTTTGCCTATTGGCTTTTGTCAGCCCAGAATAACATCATCTTACTGTCGACCCCGGGGTCAGCGATCTTGACACTTCGAATCTCCTTAGCCCAGATCAACCTGTTGGTCGGCGACGTGGTCGGTAACGCGACCCAGGTTATCGAAGCTGCCTGTCGTGCCCGGGATGAACAGCAGGCGGATGCCGTCGTTTTCCCGGAGCTGACCCTGACGGGTTACCCGCCAGAGGATTTGTTACTGCGTCCCGAATTGGTGCAACGGGTAGAACATGAGCTGGCGCGCATCTGTGACGCGGTGAAAGATATCGATGTCATTCTGGGCTATCCACGCGCTTTGCAGGGCAAGCTCTACAACGCGGCGGGTATCATTCGCGACGGGAAAATATTCGCCGAATACCACAAGCAGTTGCTGCCCAACTACAGCGTGTTCGACGAAAAGCGTTACTTCGAGCCGGGGCACGAATCCTGTGTGTTCGAAATCAACGGCGTTCACGTTGCCCTGACCGTATGTGAGGATATATGGGAGCAGGGCCCTGCATCCCGGGCGGCGGAAGCCGGCGCCCGCCTGCTGATAAATATCAACGCTTCACCCTACCACTATGGCAAGTCGCCGGAGCGATTAACGCTATTGCAGCGACGCGCCCGCGACAATGGTCTGGCCGTGCTTTACGTAAACCTGGTAGGCGGGCAGGATGAACTGGTCTTCGATGGCGGCTCGTTCGTCGTAAATGCCGAAGGCGAGTTGACCCAACGCTGCCAGTACTTTGCCGAGACGTTGACGTTGGTCGAACTCGATACCCGGGACGGCATCGTGCCGCTGCCGGCTGAGGTTGTGCCTGAACCAGACGAAGACGAAAGTGTCTACCGGGCCCTGGTATTGGGCGTGCGCGATTATGTCGACAAAAACGGTTTCAAGGGTGCGGTCCTGGGATTGTCGGGTGGCATCGATTCTGCCTTGACCCTGGCCATTGCGGTCGATGCGCTGGGGTCCGATCGGGTCGAGGCGGTGATGATGCCCTCGCGTCACACCGCTGACATGAGCAACGAGGATGCGTTGGCGGAAGCGCAGGCTTTAGGCGTTCAACACCGGGCCATCCCCATCGAGCCCGCGTTCAAGGCTTTTCTCGACATGCTGGCACCGGAGTTCGCCGGACTGCCGCAGGACGTAACCGAAGAGAACATACAGGCCCGCTGCCGGGGCGTCATCTTGATGGCCATCAGCAACAAGAAAAGCAAGATTCTGCTTACGACCGGCAACAAGAGCGAGATGGCGGTTGGCTACAC
>JAASSH010000315.1 GCA_021767985.1 Gammaproteobacteria bacterium
ATTTTGTCGAGGCCGCGGGTAAACAGACTACGACCTTCCGCATTACGATTGCCGATATTCCGGCAATCGAAGAAATCGGGCTGCGCTATCATTTTCCGGCCTATACCATGCTCGCCCCCGAAACTACCGCGGGCAGCGGTGATATTACCGCGCTGAGCGGCACGCGCGTGCAAGTCCTGATAACGCCCACGATCGACATTCCCGGCGGCGAACTGCTGCTCGACGACGGCCGGCGCATCGGCCTGGTGCGCGTCGCGGACCGAACCTGGGCCGGCGAAATCATCGTCGAAAACAACGCGGCATACCGGGTCACCCTGCAGCGCGCCAGCGGCATACCGGTCGATGCCTCGCCCGAATTTCGCATTACCGCGCTGGACGACATGCATCCCAGCGTATCGATTCTGAGCCCGGGAAAGGACAGCAAGGTCAGCATGATCGAAGAACCGCTGATGCGGATCCGGGCGAACGACGATCAGGGCATTGCCAGCCTCGAACTGGTGCTTTCGGTAAACGGTGAAGACCAGCAGGTAGTGCCGCTGTTGCCGGCCGCGCAAGCATCGATCCGCAACCAGCAGGTCGACGCCGAGCATGTCGTTTTTCTCGAAGACCTGGGACTGCAGCCCGGCGACCTGATCTCCTATTACGTTCAGGCCCGGGACCGTGCGCCGGAGACACAATCCAGGACCGCGACCAGCGATATCTTTTTTTACCAGGTACGGCCTTTCAGTATCGACTACCGCAATGCCGAGCAAGGCGGCGGCAATGGCGGCGGTGGCGGTGGCCAGGGCGGCCAACAGCAAGGCCATCTGTCGGAACAGCAGAAGCAGTTCGTTATCGCCACCTTCAAAATGATTCGCGACCGCGACCAGTACAGCGACGAGGCCTGGCGCGAAAACCTGGAAGTGCTGGCCACCGCCGAAGCCCGGATCCGTGACCGTGTCGAGGCCATCGTGCGCCGCATCAGGGGCCGTACAATCGTCCGGGCCGACGAGCGTTACCAGGTGGTCCTCGAAGAATTACCGCGCGCTGCGGAGGTCATGGTCGAGGTCGAGAAAAGCCTGGCGGCGACCGAAATCGAGGCGGCGCTGGCGGATGCGCAGGTCGCGCTCAAGCATCTGCAGCGCGCCGACGCGGCGTTTCGCGAGATTAACGTTTCGCTCGCCCGTCAACGCGGCGGCGGCGCTGGTAACAATACGGGTTCCGAGGATCTCGCCAACCTGTTCCGCCTGGAGATGGACAAGCTGCGCAACCAGTACGAGACGGTGCAGCGCGGGCAGCAACAGCAGGCGCCGGAACAGGTCATCGACGAGACCCTGAAGCGCCTGGCCGAACTCGCGCGGCGCCAGCAGCAGGAAGTCGAACGCCGCATCCGGCGACAGGGCCAACCCGAAAGCGGCGCTTCCGACGCCAGCCAGCTGGCGCTCGCCGAGGAGCTCGAGGAAATGGCGCGGCAGCTCGAAAGACTGACGCGTGAACAGCCGAATGCCCAGCTGCAGCAATCGATTTCGCAGATGCGTGACGCGGCCTCGGCGATGCGGCGCGCAACGGGCAGCGGTAATGGCGACGGCATCGAACAGGCGCGCCAGGCAGCCGACAGGCTGAGCGAGGCGCAGCGCCTGCTGGACCAGGGCCGGTTGCAAAAATTCAGCGAGGAAGTCGAGCGCACACTGCGCCAGGCCGAGCTGGTCGAGAAAAAGCAGGCGGTGATCAAGCGCGAGGTCTCCGAGCTCGACGAACAATGGGGGCAACGATTCGAAGACCAGATGCAGCAAATCGAGGATCGCAAACGCGAACTGGCCGAAAACCTGACCGCACTCGAGAGCGAACTCAGTAAGTTGACCACGGCGGCGCGCGACGAACAGCCGCGGGCAAGCCAGTCGCTAAAGCAGGCGATCCGGGCATCGCGCGAACACCGTCTGCACGATCGCATCGGGCGCACCCGGACCATGGTGCAACTCGGTGAAAAGGAGCACGCCATCGCCAACGAAAGCGAAATCCAGAAAGGCATCGGCAAGGTGCGCGAGAATATCGAAACCGCGCTGACGAACGTCGGTGAATCCGGGGAGCGAAGCATGGCGCGCTCGCTCGAGCAGATGCGCGCGCTGGCCCGCGAATTACGTTTTATAAGAGAGCGTATGCCCGGTACTGGCGGCGGTTCGGGAGCGGCCGACGGATCCGGCCGCTTCACCGGCGCTGACTTCGAAAGTATCCGGCGCGACCTCGAAAACATCGCCGCACGCAGCGGCGAAATCGGCCGCGAACTGCTCGAACAGGGGGTTGCGAGTGGTGATATCGATCCCGTGCTCGAGAAAATAGAGCAATTGTCGGATCCGCAAAATGCCGGCATCGAAACGGTCGACAGCGAGCTCGCGCTGGACGCATTGATGGCGCTCGAGTACAAGCTGCGCCAACGACTGGAAAAATCCGAAGTACCGGAGCTGCTGGTCTCCGAACCCGCCGAGCTGCCGCCAGACTATGCCGAGACGATCGCGGAATACTTCCGTAAATTGAGCCGTCCCTGAACTTCCGCCACGACTGACCGCCGTAGACTTTCGACCGGAATGTTGCGTCGCGATGCCTGTTTCAATTTAAAGTCCGCAGCCGGTTCCGGTCAGATTTCAGATGCGACACGCTTGGACAACGCCGCGACTTTATGCCCTCGAAACGGTTGTAGAAGTGAAATTGGGATGTTTATACTCTCCGATCCTGCGACAGATTTACGAAGAGAATAGCCATGGCACAGTTTCCGGATAAAGCCAACGTCGTCATCGTCGGCCTCGGCGGCATCGTCGGTGCGTCGGTGATGCACCACCTGATCGAACGCGGCTGGGACGACATCGTCGGCATCGACATGACGTCGGTACCGACCGATTGCGGCTCGACCTCGCACGCCTCCGATTTCTGCTACGCCACCGACCACAGCAAGTTCACCTGCTACACCACGCATTACAGCATCGAGTTTTACGACCGCATAGGGCACTACGAGCGCTGTGGCGGGCTCGAGGTCGCGCGCGTCGGCGACGACGATCGCATGATGGAACTCAAGCGCAAGGTCGCGTCCGGCAAGGCCTTCGGCACCAACGTCAGGATGATCAGCGCGGCCGAGGCCAAGGAAAAGTTTCCGCTGCTCGAGGAAGACATGATTCAGGGCGCGATGTGGGATCCCGACGCCGGCCTGGTCAAACCCCGTTCGCAAACCGTGGTCGGCGTCCTCGTCGATGAAGCGGTCAAAACCGGCAAGGCCCAGTCCTGGGCAAATACTACCGCGACCGGGCTCGATATCCAGGAAGGTCGCATCGTCGGCGTCGAAACCAGCCGCGGCTACATTGCAGCCGAGCACGTCATCGTCTGCACCGGCCTGTGGGGCCGCAGCATTGCCGAAATGGCCGGCGAAGACCTGCCGGTGATGCCGGTAGACCATCCGCTGTCGTTTTTCGCTCCCTACGATGAATTTGCCGGCACCGGCAAGGACATCGGTTACCCGCTGCTGCGCGACCAGGGCAACTCGGCCTACATGCGCGACACCGGGGACCCGACCACCCCCGAAGGCGGTCAGATCGAATGGGGTTATTACGAGGAAAAGGAACCGCGCCTGGTGCACCCGCGCGATCTACCCGCAAAAGGCGAAACCCACTGGTCCCCGTCACAGCGCGACCTCGAACTGGAACAGATCATGGAACCGCTGGAGCGCGCGATGGAACTGACGCCGATCCTCGGTGAAATCGGTTACAACGAGAAACACTCGTTTAACGGCCTGCTGCAGGTGACCACCGACGGTGGCCCGTCGATCGGCGAGTCTTCCAAAACCCGCGGCCTGTGGTACGCGATCGCGGTCTGGGTCAAGGACGCGCCCGGCATCGCCAAGGTGCTGGTGGACTGGATGACCGACGGGGTTGCCGAAATGGATTTCTTCGGTATCGACACCGCACGTCA
>JAASSH010000048.1 GCA_021767985.1 Gammaproteobacteria bacterium
ATCGGGCAGGCGTCGGGCGCGGTATCGACGATACCGCCCCATTGCCGGTTCATGCGCACGCGTTTGAAGATCGGGAACATTTCGCAAATCGCCGCCACGGTGTGCTCGATGGTCGGGAAACTGCCGCGCTGACCGTAGCCGTTATAACTGTCGATGCCGGCGCCGATGACCAGGTCGCCCTTGTCCGACTGGCTGATATAGCCGTGCACCGCGTTCGACATGATGACGGTATTGATGATCGGCTTGATCGGCTCCGACACCAGCGCCTGCAGTGGATGACTTTCGATCGGCATGCGGAAACCCGCCATTTCGGCGAGCACCGAGCAGTGCCCGGCGACGACCACGCCGATTTTCTTCGCATCGATGCGCCCGCGCGTGGTTTCGACGCCGGTGACGGCCCCGTTCTCCTGGCGGATCGCGGTGACCTCGCAATTCTGGATGATATCGACACCATACTTGTCGGCGCCACGGGCAAAACCCCAGGCCACCGCGTCGTGGCGCGCGACACCGCCGCGCGGCTGAAACGAAGCGCCGAGGATCGGGTAGCGGCAACCCTGGTCGATATTGATCTCCGGAATCGCGCGCTTGATTTCCTGCGGCGTGACGACATGCCCGTCGATACCGTTCAGGCGGTTGGCGTTGACGCGGCGCTGGATATCGCGCATGTCCTGCAGGTTGTGCCCGAGATTGTAAACGCCGCGCTGGCTGAACATGACGTTGTAGTTCAGATCCTGGCTCAGCCCTTCCCACAGCTGCATCGATTTCTCGTAGAGGTGGGCGGACTCGTCCCACAGGTAATTGGAACGCACGATGGTGGTGTTGCGCCCGGTATTACCGCCGCCGATCCAGCCTTTTTCGAGGACGGCGATATTGGTCATGCCGTGTTCCTTCGCCAGGTAGTAGGCGGTGGCCAGCCCATGGCCGCCACCGCCGATGATCAGCGCGTCGTATTCCTGCTTCGGCTCCGGGCTGCGCCAGGCGGCGGCCCAGTTCTCATGGTAACTGATCGCGTTGCGAACCAGTGAAAATATTGAATACTTGCTCATAGCGGTGCCGGATTTTCGAGCCGCGTAGCATACCAAGCCTCAATACGGCGGGCAAAGCGAAAAGCCCGGCCAGATCGCCAGGGGTCGGATCAAGCTAACTCGATGGCGCATTTAATACAGGCCGCCTCGGTTCCCGAATCGCTGAAATTAAAATAGACTGCCAGCCTTGCGTTCCGGATAACCGCCCCGCCAATGATAAATAACAACGACACCGCCAGGGCGATGGCGATGATGATCGTCGCGATGCTGATGCTGCCCGGTATCGATGCCATCGCCAAATGGCTGTCCGGGTCGATTTCCTCGGGCCAGGTCACCTGGAGCCGTTTTTTCTTTCAGATCATACTCATGTCGCCGCTGCTGCTGATGACGCGGGGACCCTGGTTTACTCGAGCCCTGTGGCTGCACGCCGCGCGCGGCGCGCTGATAGCATCCGCCACCCTGTTCTTCTTTTCCGGGCTTGCCTACCTGCCGCTCGCCGACGCGATCGCAATCTTTTTTATCGAGCCGCTGCTGGTGACCCTGCTATCGGCACTGTTTTTCGGTGAGGCGATACACTGGCGCCGTATTTCGGCAATCAGTTTCGGTTTCGTCGGCGCGCTGATCATCATCCGACCCACGTTCGCCGAAGTCGGTTATGCCGTCCTGTACCCGGTGTCCGCGGCCTTTTGCTTTTCCTTTTACATCCTGCTGACGCGCAAGCTGGTCCGGCACGAAGACCCGATCCGGCTGCAGTTTTTCGCCGGTATTTTTGGCTGCATGGTTATGAGCATGGCGTTGATCTACGGCAGCGCCAGTGACATCGGCATATTGACCGCGGTGTGGCCGACGACCGATCAATGGCTGTTACTCGGTACATTGGGATTGATCGCGACCGTTTGCCATTTACTCGTGGTTTACGCCTACCGGCTGGCTTCGATCGGTATCCTGGCACCGTTCCAGTATGTCGAAATTATCGGCGCGACAATTCTCGGGCTGGTGGTTTTCAGGGAGTTCCCGGACCCGATTACCTGGCTCGGGATATCCATCATTGTCGGTTCGGGCATGTACGTGTTTCACCGCGAGGCGAAACTGGCGGCAACCGCCAGGGCCACAAAATGAGAAGTCCTGGCCGGCAAGTTGCGGATGTCGCACGCTTGCGTTCTAATGGTTAGCGGCAAACACACTCACAACCAGAAAAAAAGTATCAGGAGATAATAATGTAAATCGAGACCAAAGCAGTGCACTCGGGCTATAGCCCGGACCCTACCACCAACGCCGTCGCAGTTCCAATTTACCAGACCACCGCGTACGCGTTCGACGACACCCAGCACGGTGCCGATCTGTTCAACCTGGCGGTGCTGGGGAATATCTACACCCGCATCATGAACCCGACCAACGACGTGCTGGAGCAGCGTATTTCAGACATGGAGGGCGGGGTCGCAGGGCTGGCGCTGGCTTCCGGGCAGGCGGCCACGACTTACGCGATTCAAACGATTGCCGAAGCCGGCGATAACTTCATCAGCATGTCGACACTGTACGGCGGTACCTACAACCTGTTCGCGCATACTTTCCCGCAGATGGGCATCGAGGTGCGTTTCGCCGATCCCGAGAACCTCGACGCCTTGGCCGCACTGATCGATGGCAAAACCAAGGCGGTGTACTGCGAGTCGTTGGGTAACCCGGCAGGTAACGTCGTCGATATCGCCAGGGTATGCGAGATCGCGCACGCCCACGGAGTGCCCGTTATCGTCGATAACACCGTACCGTCGCCCTACCTGTGTCGCCCGATCGAACACGGCGCGGATATCGTGGTGCACTCGCTGACCAAGTACATCGGGGGTCACGGCACCATCATCGGCGGCATTATCGTCGACTCCAACAACTTCGACTGGGTCGCCAACAAGGATCGCTTCAAGCGCCTCAACGAGCCCGATGTTTCCTATCACGGCGTGGTATTTACCGAGACCGGGCTACCGCCCTATATCCTGCGCGCGCGGGTCGTGCCGCTGCGCAACATGGGTGCGTCGCTGGCGCCGATGAATACCTTCCTCGCGTTGCAGGGTCTCGAAACGCTGCCGTTGCGCATGGACCGGATCTGCGACAATGCGTTAACCGTGGCGCAACACCTGGAAGGCCATTCCGGGGTCGAGTGGGTGCGCTATGCGGGGCTCGACAGCAGCCCGCACAAGGCCCTTTGCGACAAGTACATGGGCGGCAAGGCTTCAGGGATTCTTTCGTTCGGCATCAAGGGCGGAATCGAGGCCGGCACCAGGTTTATCGATGCGTTGCAGTTGATCACGCGCCTGGTGAATATTGGTGACGCCAAATCGCTCGCCTGCCACCCGGCATCGACCACGCACCGTCAGCTGGCGCCGGAAGAGCTGGCCGCGTCGGGTGTTTCCGAGGACCTGGTGCGACTGTCGATCGGCATCGAGAACGTCAAGGATATCATCGCGGATATCGACCAGGCGCTCGACGCCGCGAAGTAGAAGTAGCAACACCTGTCCCGCGGCCAGGCCGCGGGGCAGGTATGTCACGGTCGGGATCGGTTAACTTGATCAGGACGCTATATAGGCGCGCATCGCCTCGGCTTCCGACTGAACTTCCATGATGCGCCATTTAACCAGGTCGCGGATGCTGATAAACCCGACCAGCTCATCGTTATCGAATACCGGCAGATGCCGGATGTTACGATCGGTCATCATGGCCATAGTCTCGAGCACCGTATCCTGCGGCGAACAGTGAATCAGTTTGCTTGTCATCAATTCCTCCACCGCGACATCGTGCAGGTCGGCACCATGCGGGGCCATGCCGCTAATGATATCGCGCTCCGACAGGATACCGACGATCTCCCCGTCCTGGCCTTCCACCAGCAGGGCGCCAATTTTATTTTCGGTCAGTGCCGCCGCCGCCTCGGCAATACTCTGCTCGGGCCCGATCTTGACGATGTCCGAGGTTCTGCCTCGTAACAATTCAGCTATCTTCATGAGATTTACCCTCCGTTTCCCATAATCTTTTTCTCCGATTCAGCCATCGGATCACACTAATACATGATACGACAAATCGCGACGGATTCTATAATCTCCGTCAACTCAACGCGCTCTGGTCGCTGCGCCTCGCCTTCAGGCAAATTCCTCGAAGGCGTCGATTGCGGCTCGATCGTATCCGAGACTCGCCGTCAGCAGTTGCCGCGTATAGGGCATCTGCGGACTATGATCGCGTAATTGCTGTACCCCCAGGGTTTCGACCACGCTCCCGTTTTGCATTACCGACAGGGCCTCGCACATATGCGCGACCACCGCGAGGTTGTGGCTGACCAGTACGTAGGTTAATCCGTGATCGCGCTTCAGCCGCATCAAGAGATTAAGCACTTCGGCCTGCACCGAAACGTCGAGCGCCGAGGTGGGCTCATCCAGCAGGACGATCTCTGGTTCGGTGATCAGCGCGCGCGCCACCGAAACCCGCTGGCGTTGCCCGCCGGATATCTGGTGCGGGTAGCGAAACCGGAACGAAGCATCGAGACCGACTTCCTCCAGCGCCTGTACTACCCGATCCTCGATCCGGTCGAGCCGATGCACGCGAGCCGGTTCGCCGAGTATCGTATCGACCGTGTGGCGGGGATGCAGCGACCCGTACGGATCCTGAAAAACCATTTGTACACGCCGCCGAAAATGGCGCGAGCGGCGCTGCCCCTGCAGTGACTCCTGCGCGACCGTCATGTCGCCGCTGACGCGGGCGACGCGATCGAGCAGCCCCGCCAGCGCGCGCAGCACCGTGGTTTTGCCCGAGCCGGATTCGCCCACCAGGCCGTAGGACTGGCCGGGCTCGATGCGCATCGCAAAATCGCGCACCGCGTGATGCGCGCCGCCACCATGACCGAAGACCACGTCCAGGTTACGGATATCGATCATCTCGAGGCTTCCGAATTCGACAGCCAGGCCGGATCACGGCGCAATACCGGCAACTCCTCGCGCGCGCCATCGAGACTGGGTAAACAGTTAAGCAAGCCGCGGGTATAAGGATGAGTTGCCTGATCGAGATCGGCCGCCGCACATTCTTCCACCACCTGGCCGCCGTACATTACCAGGATCCGGTCGCAGAACGAGGCTACCAGGTTGAGATCGTGACTGATAAAGATCAGCCCCATGCCGCGCTCGCTGAGCATGTCGTCGAGCACCGCCAGTACCTGCAGCTGCACGGTAACGTCGAGCGCCGAGGTCGGCTCGTCGGCGATGATGATATCGGGCTCCGGTATCATCATCATCGCGATCATGATGCGCTGCCCCATGCCGCCCGAAACCTCGTGCGGATAAGCCCGGTATACGCGCTCTGGCGCGCGGATCTTAACCGCGTGCAGCATGTCGAGGGTGCGCTGACGCGCATCGGCCTTGCTGGTTGCCCGATGCACCAGGAAGGCTTCCTCGATCTGCGAGCCGATAGTCATGACCGGGTTCAGCGAGTACTTGGGGTCCTGCATGATCATCGAGATACAGCCGCCCCGAACCTCCCGCATGGTGCGCGCATCGGCATGCAACAAATCGGTGCCGTCAAATTCCAGCCGCTTCGCACGTACCCGTCCCCCGGTCGCCGTCAGGCCGAGAATCGCGCGCCCGGTTTGCGACTTACCGGAGCCGGACTCGCCGACGATGCCGAGCTTTTCTCGCCCCAGCTCGAAGCTGACACCGCTGACGGCGTTCACGATCCCGGTGGGTGTGTTGTAACTCACGTGCAGGTCCTCGACCCGGAGTAGCGGTGATTCGCTCATCGATTAACCCCCGCTCTTGGGATCGAAAACATCGCGTAAGCCGTCACCCAGCAAATTGAAACCGAGGCTGACGACGAGTATCGCTATTCCGGGTACCGTCGGCACCCACCACTGATCGATCAGGTATTGCCGTCCGAGCGAAATCATTGCGCCCCACTCGGGCGTCGGCGGTTGCGCGCCGAGACCGAGGAAGCCGAGCCCGGCCGCGGTCAGGATGATGCCGGCCATGTCCAGCGTCAGCCGCACGATCACCGAGGACAGACACAGCGGCGCGACGTGACGGGTCAGGATGCCGGCCGTGCTAACGCCCTGCACCTGCGCCGCGAGAATGAACTCGCTGTTGCGGATTGTCAGCGCTTCGGCGCGGGCTATGCGCGCGAACGGCGACCAGGTAGTCAGCGCGATCGCCAGCACCGCGTTTTCGAGACCCGGGCCCAGCACTGCGACGAAGGCCATCGCCAGGATCAGGCGCGGAAAGGCGAGGAAGATATCGGTCACGCGCATCAGGATACTGTCCACCAGGCCGCCGAGATAACCGGCTATCACGCCGATGACGAGCCCGATTGGCACCACGATTATCGCCACCAGGCCGACGATATACAGCGTAATGCGCGAACCCCAGATGATGCGGTCGAATATATCGCGCCCGAGCTGATCGGTACCGAACCAGTGTTCGGCACTGGGCGCCTGCAGCCGGTTAACGAGGTCGGGCTCGAGACCATCCGAAGCCGTAATCCAGGGCGCCAGCGCGGCGACGCCGACCAGCCCGAGAATAATTATGAGCCCGATCACGGCTACCGGGTTGCGTCGAAATTCGAGCCAGCCGATGTAAAACCGCTGGCTGCGGGCCTGCCATTTCGACCGCGGCACCTCGGCCAGCAGCCAGCCGCGCAGTGTCATATGCTCCGCCATCAGCGAATCCTCGGATCTACCAGCCGATACAGCAGATCGGACAGCATGTTTATACCGACGAAGCAGGCGCCGACGACGATAGTGCCCCCGAGCACGGCGTTCATGTCGTTGTTGAACAGCGAATTGGTAATGTACTGGCCGATCCCGGGCCAGGAGAAAACCGTTTCGGTCAGCACCGAGCCTTCCAGCAACGAGGCGTAGGTCAGCCCGATGATGGTGATCAGCTGCACCAGCACGTTACGGAAGGCGTGCCGCCAGATGACCTGCGATTCGGGAATACCCTTGACGCGCGCCGTCAGGATGTATTCCTGGCTTAACTGGTCGAGCATGAAGCTGCGCGTCATGCGCGCAATGTAGGCCAGCGCGAAGGTGCCCAGAATCGAGGCCGGCAGAATCAGGTGCGACAGCGCGTTGTAAAATATATCCCAGTCGCGGGCAAGCGCAGCGTCGAGCATCAGGATGCCGGAAACCGGCTCGATGATGCCGTCGTAAAAAACGTCGAGTCGGCCCGGGCCGGCAACCCAGCCGAGCTTGGCGTAAAACACCAGCAACGCCACCAGGCCGAGCCAGAAGATCGGCGCCGAGTAACCTAACAGCGCCACCACGCGCACCACGTGATCCGGCCAGCGGCCCTGGTGCACCGCCGCGAACACGCCCATCGGCACGCCGACGAATATGCCGAGCAGGGTTGCTATCGTGGCCAGCTCCAGCGTTGCCGGAAAGAAACGCTTGATGTCCTCGATTACCGGCTGCGCGGTCATGATCGAGGTCCCCAGGTCGCCCTCCGCGAGTTGACCCAGGTAGCGCAGGTACTGGATATAGATCGGTTTATCCAGCCCCAGCTGCAGGTAGACCTGCTGGTAAACCTCGTTCGATGCCCGGTCGCCGACGATAGCCAGCACCGGGTCGACCGGCATCACCCGGCTGATGACAAAGGTAATCGCGGTCAGGCCGAGAAAAGTCAGGACCAGGCTGACCAGAACACCTGAAATCTTGACCAGCTTCGACGGCAGGGCCACGCCCGGCCCTGCCGCGTTACTGCTTGAAGCCTGATCCATTCAGTCGTGTACGCTACTGCTTCGTGACGTTGCGGTAAAACACCAGGTCGAAGTTCGAACCGGAAACGAATCCCTGCAGGCTGTTACGCCGCGCGACCTGCTCGTTTTGCTGAAACATGATCACGAACGGCCCTTTCTTTTGCAGCATCGCCTGCAATTCCAGGTACTGCTGCTTGCGCTTGTCGAGGTCGAGCTCGTTGCGCGCCTTGACCGCGAGCATATTACTGGATTCGTCGGCCCAGGCGTTACGCCAGGCCAGCACGCCGGTCAGCTTGGCTTCCAGCCGATTGTCCGGGTTATGCGCGAAGGCATCGGCGTTGGAGTGCGGATCGACGTAGTCGGGCGACCAGCGCGCGAGGATGATGTCATGCTCGCGAGCGCGGTACTTCGGCCACAGGGTCTTGCCTTCAAGGGTCACGATATTGGCCTTGATGCCACCCTTGGCCAGGTTGGCCTGTACCGCCTGGGCAATCTCCGGAAACGGCGAATTGGTCAGGGTGTGGATGGTAAGTTCGAAGCCATCGCCGTGACCGGCCGCCTTCAACAGCGATTTGGCCTCGTCGACATTCTGCTTGTAGGGCGTGTCTTCGAGCGCTGCCCACAAACCGCCCGGCCAGAAGGACTGATGCACGACAAACTGCCCCGCGAGGAACGAATTGGCCATGCTTTCGTAGTCCACCAGGTGGCGTAACGCCTGTACCACCTCTTCCTTGCCCAGGATCGGGTGCGCGGCGTTGGCGGCCATGTAGACGATCGTGCCTTTCGGGTAACCGTCGATCGAGATATCGGAGTTGCCCTCGACGCCCTTGACCTGGTCCGGCGTCAGGTTACGCGCCATGTCGATATCGGCCTTCTCCAGCAGCAACCGCTGCGACGAGGGCTCGGCCACGTGCCGCAGAATGACGCGCTTCATGCCGGGCGCGCCGTGACGGTAACCGGCATTGGCCTCGAGCGTGACGATTTCGTTCGCCTTCCAGGTCTTGAGGCTAAAGGCGCCGGAGCCGGCGCTGTTCGACTTGAGCCAGTCATAGCCGAGATCGCCGTCCTTCTCATGGCTCATCACCAGTTTCTTGTCGACCACGGAAGCCACGCCCGCCGACAGCGCGTTGAGCACCAGTCCGGGAGAAAAGTCCTCGGTAATCGACACGCTCAGGGTGCGATCGTCGGTGGCCTTGACCAGGCTGTCGACGTTATCCGCGGTCCAGCCGAACTGGGTGATAATGAAAGCCGGGGTCTTGTTCA
>JAASSH010000316.1 GCA_021767985.1 Gammaproteobacteria bacterium
GGTTCAGATCGCCGGGAACAATCGTGGCGGAGTCGTCGCAAGCCCCGTCCACCGATTTTATGTCGATAAGACCATTGTAATCGGCGGCGAAACCGTCGCGCAGCGAGTCACGGTCGATCACGCCCTCGACGACGACGCACACAGGCTTATACAGTCCCGGCTTTTTATCCTGGTAAATCTGTTTCAGCTGCTGGCGCGCGGCCTGGCTGCTGTTCGGCCCGAGCCAGTAGCACTGCGAATTGATTTCAGGGCAAAACACGTTGACCTCGTGCCCGAAGGTATACTCGCCGCGCAGCCGCTCGCCCTGCACGCTTGTCGCACAACCCGCGAGCAATCCCAAAAGTACTGCAGTTAAATGCTTCATAAAATGCACTTGTCCGTCATCCCCGCGAATCCTCCGTCGTCCCCGCGAATACTCCGTCATCCCCGCGAATACTCCGTCATCCCCGCGAAAGCGGGGATCTTGCGCCGCGAAGTAGTCCTAAGATTCCGATACGTCGGACCGCCGCTTTCGCGGGAATGACAGTAAAACGTAAAGGATTCAACATTCAAAACAACGCCCGCCCACAGCCCTTCAACGTCTTCCCTGCTGTTTTCACCGTCACCGTGGTCTGAAACTTCTCCCCACTCATCGTATCGCTGCATGGCTTACCCTCGATCAGCACGCTGGTATCGGCATCGATCTGGAACAGGGTCTGGCGCGCGGCCTTGTCTTCCTGTGGCTCGACGTACGAATAGGAATTTTTGTTCTGCCCGTAATCGGTCACGACTAGAATCTCCTCGCCGTTCTTGATCTCGAGCAACCAGCCCGGCTCCTGCCCGATCGCGCGAAACGCAACCCCGCGCAGCTTGGCCGCATGCCAGACATCTTTTTTCGCCAGCTCCTGCTCGCGCACGACTGGATCTTCGCTTGCCTCTTCCTGCGCGCCGCAGGCAGAAACGACGACCATCAATATAACTGCGAAAATTCGTTGCATAACTTCCAGATTGGGCTCCTGTAAATACGATCATCCTGCATGACGAGCGGTATCGTATCAAACGACAATAAAAAGGGGACACATTACTAATTACCTATAAGGGAATTAAGTAATGTGTCCCCGAAATTTAGGGGTGGAGGCGGTACTGGCTGGGGGATTTGCCGTACCAGCGTTTGAAGGCGCGCGAAAAGTTGCCCGGCTCGGCGAAACCGAGCAGGTAGGCGACTTCATTCAGCGAATACTGCGCATCGCGCACGTACTGCAGGCCCAATTCGCGGCGCGAACTGTCGAGCAGCTCCGAGAACGATACGCCACGCTCCCTGAGTTTGCGCTGCAGGCTGCGGCGGCTCAGGTTAACCGCCGACGCGATTTCGGCCTCGTCGACCTGGCCGCTGGGCAGGCGTTCGATCAGTTCGGATCGGACGCGCATGACAACGTCCTCGCGATCCAGCCGGGCGAGATAATCGGTCACGACCTGGTCGTTGACCCTGACCAGTTCGGGATTCGCGGTGGCGAGCGACTCGCTCGCGACTGCGGGATCGATGCACATCGCGTAGCGCGGCTGCGAAAACCTGACCGGCGCGCGAAAGTGCTCGACAAACTGGTCGACACAGGACGGTTCCGGGTGACGCATCTGGACTTCGAGCGGCCGGAATCGGTTGCCGTAGGCGCCACGGCACATCGCCAGGATTGACGCCATGCCGGATTCCATCGCTACCGGCACTGGCGGCGGGGTTACGTGATCGGTATCGGCGACCAGGCAAAACGAATCGCGTGATTTTTCGATCCGCAGGGCGCCTTTCGCCGCGGTGCTGACGACGCTCGAGTAACGCACCAGCCGTTCGAAGGCTTCCTCGAGGTTGCGGCTCGCGAGCCACGAATATCCGAGCGCGTGAAACGTGGTCGGATGCCAGAAACTGGCAACCCTGAGGCTGAAGCAGGGATCGCCGGTGGCTTCCTGCGCGATTACCCACAGCCGCTGCAATGCGCCGTAGGAAAAACGCGCCAACGGCTGCGTCAGGCGATCATGATCGAGACCGGCACGGTGAAACAATTCACGACTGTCGCAGCCATAGGAATCGATGGCTTTCGCGATCATCAAAACCGACGACGACAAAACGGAAAAATGGGAGGCAAGCGGCATGATAGTTTTTTGCTTTCGCCGGGATAATCAATTGGCGCACCCGGATTAACGCCATTGTCCCAATCTATTCAATAGTAACGCAACCGTTTTTACTTCGAGATCAATCGATGTTCTTTTCCAATCCCGTGCTAGGCGCGCATCAATACACCCTCGCCTCCCCGGTCGATTACACCGGCGTCGGCCTGCTCGGCGGCAAGCGGATATCGATGGCGCTACTGCCGGCGGCAGCGGACCGCGGCATCCGGTTTCGGCGCGGCGATGTCGATTCCGAACGCGCCGTGATCGAGGCCAGCTGGAAAAACGTGGTCGATACGCAGACTTGCACGGTTCTCGGTAACGACCACGGAATTACCATAAGCTGCGTGGATATCCTGTTAGCCGCGTTGCGCGGTTGCGGCGTCGACAATGCGATCATCGAAATCGACGGTGACGAGCTGCCCATGCTCGACGGCAGTTGTGCGTCGCTAATGTCGATGATCAACCGCGCCGGATTGCAACGCCAGAACATGCCGCGTCTCGGGCTCTGGATCGAACGGCCGATCGAGGTCAGGCTCGGCGAACGCTACGCTATCCTGAATCCGAGCACGATTCCGAGAATTACGGTGAACGTCGAGTTCCGAGATCCGACCATCGAGCCCCAGTGCCTGTCGCTGGAAATGGTCGACCACGTGTTCGAACGCGAAGTCGCACCCGCGCGGTCGCTCGGGCTGGCAGGCCTTGTCGACCCATTCGATACCGGCGAACCCGGATTCTATGACGAAAAGCGTCAACCCGGCTTGCTGGACGACCGTATCGAACTCGGCAAATGGCGCCTGCGCTACCACGACGAGTTTGCGCGCTACAAGATGCTGGAATGTATCGGCGACCTCGCGCTGGCCGGGTGCGCGATTTTCGGCCACCTGTTCGTGCACCAGCCCGGACACCGCCTGACCGTCGCCTTGCTGCAGGAGCTCTTCAATAACCGCGAATCCTGGAGCCGGCTCAGCTATGACGTCATCCTCGGCCGCATTGCACAGGACCACGGTGAACAGGCGTTACAGGCTAAACTGACATCGATGCGCCCGCATTGAAACGAGCGCTAGAGTTCGAGCCTAGCGAAGCGGCGTTTCCTGATCGAAGTAGGCCGATAATTCACCTTCCGGGCTAAACGCAATTTCGGCACGCAGCGGGACACCGGTGGAAAAGTAGGACGGCACGTCGATCACGAACTCTTCCGTTTGCCCCGCCGTGTTGCCGAATACCCAGTCGACCTTGATCGGATTGTATTCGTACCTGCGTTTACCCATGCGGTTGGAACATAATCCGAGCGGTGCGATATTGCCGCAACTGAAGGTAGCGCCCGTGCTCGGCACGCTGACCGTGACCTGCTGGATCATTTCACGCGAATTATTGATCACCTGGATTTCGTCGATCATGTAAGCTGGCCGGTATTCGGTGGAAGCACAGGCCGTGAGTAGTAGTGCAGAACCTAGTAGAAGAAACTTTTTCATGATTGTTTGAACCTGATACTCTCTCCCCGGTTCGAACGGGGTAGATTCGATTAAAAGAAACCATCGCATTTTGTCAGCACTGAAATTGCTTAACGGCCTGCTGTGGCTGACAGTCCTGAACGGTTATCCGGAGCGCGTCGCCGCCTCTGAAGACGCCGGCCGCTTTGTCGGTTCCACGCAGTGCTCGCAGTGCCATAACGAGGTATACGCCGCATGGCAGGGATCGGACCACCACAAGGCTATGCTACCGGCAACCGAGGCCAATGTGCTCGGTGATTTCAACAACGTCAGGCTTAAATTTCACGGTA
>JAASSH010000317.1 GCA_021767985.1 Gammaproteobacteria bacterium
GCCCTTGGTGGCGGCGTAGAGCCCCGCCGTCGCGCCCATCAGGAATGCCAGGATGGTTGCCAGCAGCGCCAGGCCAACGGTATTGCGAGCCCCGTAGATGATGCGGCTGAACATGTCGCGACCGAGCTGATCGGCACCCAGCAGCATATTTTCATCGGCCGGTGCGAAGGCTGACGAAATGACCTCGGCCTCACCGTAGGGCGCAATGATCGGGGCGAAAACCCCGGCAATGGTATAGGTGAAAATCACGAACAGTCCAAAGCCGGCAGTCAGCGGCGCGGTGCGCATTTCCTTGGAGGCGTCCTTCGGCAGAATAATAATCAGAAACTCACGGAACGAGTAAGAGACGCCCGCCGAAAACGCAATCAGTCCCGCCAGTATCGTAACCGCCCACAGCATCGCTTCGCCGCCGACGATGCCCATGACGAAAGACACCAGCGTGAGTGAAAACAACAGTATGAACGCGGTCCGCTTTTGATAATAGGCGGCCAGGGTCGAAGCGCCGATGACGAGGGCGTAAAATCCGATAATAAAGTAATTCATGATTCAGCCCTCACTTCGGATGACGCAAACGCGGGTTGGTCAGGATCGACCCCACGTCGGCTGCCAGGTTCAACAGGATGAAGGTGGCTGCGAATATCAGGCAGCAGGCCTGCACCACCGGGAAGTCACGCTTGGTCACGGCGTCGACCAGCAGCTGGCCGATACCCGGGTAAACGAATACCACTTCGACCAGCACCACGCCGGTAATCAGGTAAGCCAGGTTCAGCGCGACGACATTGATGACCGGTGCCCAGGCGTTGGGCAGGGTATGCTTGACGATAACTTTCCATGCCGGCACCCCTTTCAGGCGGGCCATCTCGACATAGGGCGACGACAGCAGGTTGATGATCGACGCGCGCGTCATTCGCATCATGTGCGCGACCACCACCAGCACCATGGTCAGCGCGGGCAGGAAGGTGCGATCGAGCTTGTCGATCAGCGTCATGCCATCGTCGATTTTGGCGATAGCGGGGAACATGCCGCCCTTGACCGCGAGAAACAGGATCAATATGTAACCCAGGAAAAATTCCGGCGAGGAAATGGAAGTCAGGGTGACGACGTTGGCAACGCGGTCGAAAACCGAGTTCCTGAACAAGGCGACCAGTATGCCGAGAAAAATGGCGACCGGAACCGCGATAACGGCCGCATAGGTCGCGAGGAACAGGGTGTTGTTGAAGCGGGCGCTGATGGCCTCGGCCACCGACGTCTTGGACACCAGGGAATTACCGAAATCGCCGGTTACCGCGTTACCCAGCCACTCGAAGTAACGTATCGGGGCCGCGCGGTCGAGACCCAGCTCCGCGCGCAGTGCGGCGAGGTTGTCTTCAGTGGCCCCCTGCCCAAGCACGGCCTGCGCGATATCTCCAGGTAAGAGTTCCACCGCAAAGAAGATGATGATCGAAATGACCAGGAGCGTGACCAGCCCTAATCCCAGTCTTTTCGCGACTATTGATAAAATATCGCCCATAGCAGGCTTCCCCCTCTCGCGGCTTATTTTTGCCGCTCTTCATTTAATTATTCAGGTTTGCCGGGTAGCCCCTGCGCGGGGCCACCCGTCCAACCTATACTAGTTACAGCAAACCAGCTTCACGCTCTAGGCAAACCACCAGCGATGGTAAGCGCGTCCGCCGTCGAGCTCCCAGCTCGCCGCGAGGCTACCGCTGTTCATAACCTTCTTGCTGCGAGCATAAACAAAGTTGGCAAAGAACGGAATCACGGTGCCGCCGTCATCCCTGGCAAGCATGCACATTTCGCGATACTGTTCGGCGCGCTTGGTGTCGTCCAGTTCCGCCTTCGCCATCAGCAGCAATTCGTTAAAACGCTTGTTTTGCCAGTGCGACTCGTTCCACGCTGCGTCGTCCTTGTAAGCCAGGGTGAACATCTGGTCGGGAGTCGGGCGTGCGCCCCACTTGACGAAACACCAGGGCTTTTTCAGCCAGACGTCCGACCAGTAACCGTCGTTCGGTTCGCGGACCGCGTTGATCTGGATACCAGCCTTCTTGGCATGCTCGCTGTAAAGCACGCACATGTCGACCGCGCCGGGCAATATGCTATCGGCAGCAGACAGGTTCACTTCGAGCTTACTCATGCCGGCCTTCTTCAGATGGAACTTGGCCTTGTCGGGGTCGTAGGGTCTTTGCGGAATGTCGGTCGGGGCGTAAGGCATGCCGGCGGAAACGTGGTAATCGTCGCCCACGGTTGCGGTGCCGAACATGATCTTGTCGACCAGGTCCTGCCGGTCACAGGCGTACTTGAGCGCCAGCCTGACGTCTACATTGTCGAAAGGTGCGACATCGCAATGCATCGGCAGCGTGATCGCCGAGCCGCTGGGCACGTTCTCGACCACGACGTTCGGATTGCGGCCGAGCAGAGCCGCCGTCTTCAGGTCGACCGACGTGATCGCGTCGACGTCACCGGTAATCAGCGCGGTCTGGCGCGCGTTCGGATCGTTCAGGCCTACCATCTCGATCTCGTCGAAATAGGCGCCCTCGCGATGCCAGCCGCCATGACGCTTGAGCGAGGTGCTGATCCCCGGCTTGTGGCTGGTAATTTCATATGGGCCGGCGCCGGTGCCGCTTTCCCAGTCCAGGCTGCCGTCTGCCTTGGCGGGCAACATCACCAGGTGGTAATCGGTCATGAACCAGGGCAAATCGGCCGAGCCCTGGTTCAGCTCGATCACGATGGTATGGTCGCCTTTGGCCTTGATATCGGTAACCGTCGTCAACAGGGCCTTGGCCGCCGAGGTCGACTTCTCGCCGCGGTGGTGATTCAGCGATGCGATCGCGTCGGCGGAAGTAAATTTCTTGCCGTTATGGAAAGTCGCGTTCTTGTTGAGTTCGAAGGTCCAGACTCTCGCGTCGGGTGAAGCGCTCCAGGAATCGGCCATATCGGGGCCGAGTCCGTTTTCGGGCGTAATTTCGGTCAGGTAGCTGCGATGCGTATGCGCCAGCTGGATCATGCCGACACTCTGGTAGGTACCCGGATCGAAGGTATCGGAGGTGTTTACATCGTGCACGCCAACGCGGAACTTGCCGCCTTTCTTCGGTGTTGCCGCGGCCACTTCACTGGTCCAGAGACCGGAGGCGAGCGGTACGGACATGCCAGCCGCGACGGCGAAGCGCATGAAATCGCGTCGACCCAGTTTGCCGCTTTTCGCGTCCTGGGTGAGCAATTCTTTAAATTCTTTTTTGGAACGATCGGACATTGGAAAATCTCTCCTCGGTTGAATCTGATTATTAGAATTCCAAATACAACAAGTTGTATAAGGTTATTACCCCACCAATGGTACCTGATTGTTATCAAAGATTCGACCAGTATGCATAAATCGATTTAATGACTTCGTTTGTCGCCGACAAATATGCGCAAGGTTGCTGCTGGAATAAGATTGCCCGATCGGCGTTAGCGAACGATCAGGGTCTGAGGCGTTTTATCTGTCAGGTTTTCGGCGCCGTTCTCGGTCAGCATGACGGTGTTGGAAATGAAATAGTCGGCCACCTCGGTATTGGTAAACCAGGAGTGTGCGTGAAAGGTCATGCCCGCCTTCAGCTTACGCGTGCTGCCGGGTTGCAGGCTGGTAACCATGCTGCCGCCGGTCCAGCTCGGCGGGAACCCGATGCTGACCATGTAACCGCAGTGGTGGCGGTGATAGTCGAGTAACCCGGCGCTGTCGGCGACGTCTTTCCAGGCCTGGTAAACCTCGCCGGCGGTGGCGCCGGGTTGCAGCGCGTCGCAGATCGCCTGCATGCCGCGGATCGCGAGGTCGGCGGAAGCTTCGGCGCCCGGCGGTGCCGAGCCGATATAAACCAGCCGACCCATGGGCGCCTGGTATTTGCGATAGGCGCCGCCGATCTCGAGGAAAACCGCGTCGCC
>JAASSH010000049.1 GCA_021767985.1 Gammaproteobacteria bacterium
GCCTCGATTTCCGCGCGCCGATATTCCTTTCCTGGTAGCGAAACATGCCGACTGGGCGCGGCGCCAACTCGACAAGCAGGAAAGGCTAAGGCAATCGATTCATCCGCCGCAGCACCTGGCGCTGGCCTTCGACAACAGTTCGACCCCGGTGGTCTATCCCGACCAGCCGCTGGCATTCAACTACGACCTGTTCAGCGAGTCGTCACGGGAACGGATTGTCATCGAGTCCGATATCCCGCAGCAGCAGATACGTGAGCTGCGCGCCTGGATTCGGCGACGGGCCAGGTCATTGTTACCGCAACGCCTGGCGGAGATATCGCTCCGAATCGGACTCGATTTCAAACGCGTCACGATTCGCAGTCAGAAAACGCGCTGGGGAAGCTGCTCGAGTCGCGGACATATCAGCCTGAACGATCAGCTCCTGTTCCTGCCTGCCAGTACCGTCGATTACCTGATGATTCACGAGTTATGCCACACCCGCTACCTGAATCATTCGCAGCATTTCTGGCGGCTGGTGGAAAGCCGCTGCCCCGATTACCGCAGTCACGAAAAACTGCTCGGTCGCTCACGCAACCTGGTACCCGACTGGTTCCTGATGGATCTGTATAGCTGACAAGCTGGTCACGATCGGCCAACTTCAGTTGTTTTGGAGAAAACGGATTATTCGCACCGGGTAATGCGGGCAGCGTCACTATTAGTTCGGCGGGCTGCGCTGCATGTACTTGATCTTGTTTTCTATCAGCAGGTTCTTGGCGCGTGACAGGCTGGTCTGACTGGCAAAGGGACCTAATTGTACGCGGTGCCAGGTTTCATCATTGACCACGGCAGACTTGACGGAGGCCTGCAGGCCGAGAAAGGCCAGTTGCGCCTTGAGGCTATCGGCCTCCGCAGCGCTCTGGAAGGATCCGACCTGCAGAATAGACTGGTCCACCGCCTCCTTGTTAATGCTCGGATTCTCGATCGCGGCGCGCTCTTCTTCGGAAATCGGGATCTCGACCTCGCGTTGCGGTAATACCGAATAGAAATCGATGGTGGGCTTGCTCTCGCTGCCGACCTGCGACTGTTCGCTGCTGCTACCCGCGCCGCTGTCGACAATTTTCTTATCCAGAAACAGGATGAAGGCGACGAAGGAAAACAGCATCAGGAACAGAAATGTCCATACCCAGGGCGATGTCGATTGTTTCTGTGCCATTGTCGCTACATTTTTTCGGGCGCGGAAACACCCATCAGGTTCAGACCGTTGCGCAATACCTGCCCCACCGCCGACGCCAGCGTCAGGCGAGCGTCGCGCAACTCCACGTCGTCGACGATAAACTGGTGCGCGTTGTACCAGGAGTGGAAGTGATTGGCCAGTTCGCGCAGGTAGTTGACCACCAGGTGAGGCTCGCGGCGCTGGGCAGCGGAGTCGACCCGTTCGGGAAACAGGCTCAAGTGTTTGACCAGCGCCTGTTCGTGCGCGTTATCGAGACGCGACAGCTTGACCTCGGTGCTCGATAACTCGATCCCCTTCTCCGCGCACAGCCGGTATACGCTGCAGATTCGCGCATGCGCGTATTGCAGGTAGTAAACCGGGTTATCACTGGATTGTTCACGCGCCAGGTCGAGGTCGAAGTCCATGTGCTGTTCGGCCTTGCGCATGACGTAAAAGAAACGCGCGGCGTCCTGCCCGACGTCTTCGCGCAGCTGCCTGAGGGTGACAAATTCGCCGGAGCGGGTCGACATCGAAATCTTTTCGCCATTTTCGAACAGGTTCGCAAACTGCACCAGCTGGATCTCGAGATCATCGGCGTTGTAACCCAGCGCGCTCAGCGAGGCCTTGACGCGGGCGATGTAACCGTGATGGTCGGCGCCCCAGATATTGATGACCTTGCCAAAACCGCGGTCGAACTTGTTCATGTGGTAGGCGATATCGGAAGCAAAATACGTGGTCTGGCCGTTCTCTCTTCGTACCACGCGATCCTTTTCGTCACCAAATTCGGTCGAGCGAAACCACAATGCACCACTTTGTTCGTAAACATGGCCGTTGTCCTGCAGCCGGGTAATCGCGGTTTCGATCAATCCCTCGTCGCTCAACGAGCGCTCCGAAAACCAGCAGTCGAAATCGACACCGAAAGCATGCAGATCGTTGCGGATGACGTCGACCAGCGTATTCAGCGCCAGGTCGAAGACGATACCGTAGTCGTCATCGCCAAGCAGGCCATGGGCGTTGGCGATCAGGTGATCGATGTGTTTTTCCTTATCGCCGACTGGCGCATCTTCACCGACGTCGGCATAAACCTGTGCCGCGGGTCGGTGAAAACGCTCACCGTTTTCGCGATGCAGGGTCGCGGCGATATCCCAGACGTAATCGCCCTGGTAGCCATTGCTCGGGAAATCGATGGTTTCGCCGCAGAGCTCTAGGTAACGCAGCCAGGTCGAGGTGCCCAGTATGTGCATCTGGCGTCCGGCGTCGTTGACATAGTATTCTCTCTGCACCTCGTAGCCGACGAACTGCAGCAGGTTCGCCAGCGTAGCGCCGTAGGCGGCTCCGCGTCCGTGACCGACGTGCAGCGGCCCGGTCGGATTTGCCGACACGAACTCGACCTGGATCCTGCCGCCCTGGCCCAGCGTGCTGCGCCCGAAATCATCGGCTTGCTCCAGAATCCGGTTGACGATCGACTGGCTGGCGCCGCTGGTTACGAAAAAATTGATAAACCCCGGACCCGCAATCTCGATCCGGTCGATACTTTCGGCGGCGGCGAGTCGATCGACGATCAGCTGCGCGAGATCGCGCGGCGGCATGCCTGACGGTTTCGCCAGCATCAGCGCGATGTTCGAGGCATAGTCACCCTGAGCAGGGTCCTTCGACGGCGTTACCTGGATATTGTGACCGAGCCCGGACGGGATCTGCGAAGCCTGCTCAAGCTCGAGCAGAGCCTGCGCGATCAGATCGTTAATGATTTGCTTCAAAGACCAGGACCCGCAACCGGAAGGCAAAAATGATCGGGGATTTTACCCGAGGCGATCAGCCCGGGCCAGCCATCTTTGCAGAGTTTTCGCGGGTATCGTAACTATTTAACGCCGAATCGTTGAAGCCTGCGTCGTAATCCAGGGTTAGAGGTCGTAAGCGTCGACGTCGATGCTCCAGCTCACGCGCGCGCTGCCCGGCAGTTCCTCGATAGCAGGCATGGCCTGTTTTAACACCGAGCGCAGCACCCGGTAATCCTGCGAGATCAGGCACAGTTGTGCGCGATAGCGGCCAATGCGGCGCGTCATCAGTGCCGGTATCGGGCCGACGCAGATCAGCGCATCGAAGCGCTTTGCGTTAGCCAGCAAGGCCCTGACGTCTTCCAGTTTTTGCAGCGCTGCCTTGAGTTCGACGGCATCCGCGCGAAACATGATCACGCGCGCAAAGGGCGGGAAACCGAAACTGCGACGCTCCCGCAGCAAACCGTCGGCAATCTCGCGATAATTTTGTCGCAACAACGCCTGCATCATGGGGTGCTCGGTAAAGCGAGTTTGCAGGATCGCCTCGCCCCGGCGATCACCGCGCCCGGCGCGACCCGACACCTGGAACAGGGTCTGCACCAGGCGCTCGCTGGCGCGGTAGGAGGCACTGAACAGGGCCTGGTCGGCATCGAGAATCACGCTCAGGGTAATCGCCGGGTAATCGTGCCCCTTGGCAATCATCTGGGTACCGATCAGGATACAGGGCGCACCGCTTTGCAACTGTTGCAGGCGCGATTTTAATGCTTCACGAGATGCGATCACGTCGCGATCGATACGCACAATCGGCACCTCCGGATAACGCTGCGCCAGCCCCTGCTCGAGCTGCTCGGTGCCGATACCGTAATGCTTGACCTCGTCGTGACCGCATTCAGGGCAGTTCTCCGGCACCCCCTGGCTGTATCCACAATGGTGGCATAACAGGCTGTGCACCGACTGGTGCAGCGTCAGGCGCGCATCGCAATGCTGGCACAGTGCCTGCCAGCCGCATTCGTGGCACATTACGATCGGGGCAAAGCCACGGCGATTCAGATAAATCAGCACCTGTCCGGAAGCCGCCAGGTGCTGCTCGATGCGCGCGAAGGTACGCGCGCTGCAGCCGAACTCGAAGCGGCTGTTACGCACGTCGATGAGTTCCAGCCGCGGTGGCGGAAATCGGGTTGGCCGACGGTCGATCAGGTAACGGTAGTAGGTGTCACGACCGCAGTTGCGAATGCTTTCCAGTGATGGCGTCGCGGACCCCAGAACGATCGGGATATCGAGCATTTGCGCGCGCTTGATCGCAACGTCGCGCGCGTGATAGCGGATCCCGTCTTCCTGGCGATAAGAGTGATCATGCTCTTCGTCGATGATGATGAGACCGAGATCATCGCACTGTGAAAACAGACTGGAACGGGTGCCGAGCATGATGCTGGCCTCGCCGCGGCGGAAGCGGTCCCAGGCATGAAAGCGCCGGGTTTCGGTCAGGCCGGAATGCGAAATCTCGAAGCGGGCGCCAAAGCGCTGCTCGACACGTTGAATCAACTGGTTGGTAAGACCGATTTCGGGCACCAGGTATATCACCTGCTTGCCGGCATCCAGACGCGTCTGAATCAGGCGCAGGTATATTTCTGTCTTGCCACTGCCGGTAATGCCATCGAGCAGATGCACGGAGAAATTTCCCAACCGGGGTTCCAGGTCGTCCAGGATGACGCTCTGCTCAGGGCTGAGCTGCGGGACTTCGGGCGCGTCCGGCAGGTCTGGCCTGCGGTCCATCCACTGCCAGCGCAGCAGCTGCTTATTCTCCAGTGATTTAACCACCGGATGCCAGTTGGGATTGATCTTCATCAGCTCGGCCGCGGTCAGCCCGGCTTGCCGCTCGAGCAAGGCCTGGCAAATTTCGTACTGGCGTGGCGAACGCCGGCGCAGTTTATCGATTGCTGCGGTATCGGTCGTGGTCAGCGTCCAGCATTTAACCTGGGTCGAGCTGTATTGCCGCGCGCCGCGCAGGTAACCCGGCAGGCACTGGAACACGACGTCACCGAGCGGTTGCAGATAATAATCCGACATCCAGCGCGCCAGTGACAGCATGTGCGCATCGAGCACCGGCTGTGAATCGAGGCAGGCCTGAATCGGCTTGATGCGCGTCCGATCGAACTCGCTGTCGGCACTGGCATCGAGCAGCACCGCGGTGCGAATACCATTGGTAAAAGGCACACGATAGCGAGTGCCCGGGATTGCCGGATCTCCCTCTGGCAACGCATATTCGAACACGCGGTACAGCGGCAGCGCGATGGCAAAACGGGCAAAACGGGGTTGCGGCACGCGGATAACTCGAGTTTAAAGTTGAATCATACTCGAATTGACAGTCCCGCTCAGCCGCATAAATGCGCAAAAGTCGAGATTCACTTAGAAGGCTTTGTTAAAGTTATTTCGAGTAAGTAAATGCTAAATTATTAAGAAATGGTGACAAATGGTTTTATCCACATTTTCTGTGGATAAGTCTGTGAATGAAATGCCGACAAAGCGCTGCAAGCCGCATTATTGCTCGTCATCTATTAAATTGTTCATTTTTTCATCGTTTTTATTTTTATATATAATTCAAACACTTACAATGGTTGATCAAATATTGACCGCTAATTCGCGAGAAAATAAGGGTCAGATACGTATACACAATGTCTCATGTGCATATCTTCGCGCTGTCAAGACTTCACTATTATTTTTTTAAATAATTTTATTAATTGAATAAAATTATTCGATCAAAAAGTACAATTATTGCTTTGGGTAAAAATATTTCGCGCCGGATTCCCAGTGACATTGAAAGGCGTGCCGATTAAACTGGCCGCGTTTTTTACCCGAGTCTAGCCATGCCCGCCAGAACCGCGGTACTTCTATCCAACCTGGGGACACCCGACACGCTCGAGCGTGCCTCGGTGAAGCGCTTTCTGCGTGAATTTCTGTCCGACCCGCTGGTCGTCCGGCTGCCGCGGCTGCTATGGCTGCCGCTACTGCACGGCATCATCCTGCCGCTGCGCAGCGGCAAGACGCTGCAGGCTTACAGCCGCGTCTGGGGGGATGAAGGTTCGCCGCTGCTGGCCTTCTCTAACCGCCAGCGGCAGGCGCTGCAGCAGAAACTGCTGGAACTGGCGCACGTCGACCTGGTTATGCGTTACGGCAATCCATCCTACCTTTCGGTGCTGCGCCTGCTGCGTGACGCCGGAGTCGAAAAGCTGGTGGTGCTGCCGCTGTATCCGCAGTACTCGGTGACGACCACCGCGACCAGCTACAAGCACCTGATGACCATGCTTGGACAATTGGGCTGGAAGCCGGACTTCGAGTTCATCGGTTACTATCCAGATAATCCGGCCTACATCGACGCCCTGGCCGAGTCGGTGCGCGAGCACTGGCAGCAGCAGCAACAGCGGCATCTGCTGATGTCTTTCCATGGCCTGCCGCAGGCCAATATCGATCGCGGAGATCCTTACCAGCGACAGTGCGAGACAACCGCCAGGCTGCTGGCAGCAAAGCTGGAACTGGATGATTCGCAGTGGTCGATCGGCTACCAGTCGCGCTTCGGTAAGCAAACCTGGATCCAGCCCTATACCTCGGACGTGCTGCAGCAGCTGGTCGGGCGCGGCATCAAGGCGGTGGATGTCATCTGCCCGGGCTTCTCGGCGGACTGCCTGGAAACCCTGGACGAAATCGAGGTCGAGTACCGCGAAGAGTTCCTGCATCTGGGCGGTGAGGAGTTCAGCTACATCCATGCGCTCAACGATCGCGACGCTCACATCGAAATGATGCGTGGACTGGTCGAACCTTACCTTGGGACCCAGGGCGCATCCGATTCAGAATGAATCAATGGCCGCACGCGATGTCAATAAACACTTCCGTGACAATCCTGCGCTTAACAATCAAAGAGTTTTAAATCATGTTTAAATCTTTTTTCCCGAATCCAAAGCTGTTCTTTCTCTCAGTGGTGATTTACGCGGCCGTCTGCAGCTTTATCTGGTACAGCTTCAACGAGGAGATCGGCGCGGTTCTGGGCTTCGACCTGACGTCGTCCGACCCGGTAATCGGGCTGGGGCATTTCTTAACCGATTCATTCTTGCTGTTTTATATTTACTACCTGGCCTGCTGCGCCCTGTTCGCGGCGTTCTGGTTCAGGCTGGCCCCACACCCCTGGCAATGGTGGTCGATCGTCGGTTCGATGCTGATCCTGTTTTCCACCTATTACTCGGTACAGGTATCGGTCGCAATCAATAACTGGCGACGGCCTTTTTTCGACCTGGTGCAAAATGCGCTGGGCGGCTCCGCCTCGCAGGGCGGCGATAATATCGAAGTAACCAAATCAGCAGAGGCAATCTCGTCGGATTCCGCCGGGCTTTACGACCTGATCCTCGTTTTTGCTGAAATCGCTTTCCTCTTTGTGTTCGTTTTCGTCGTTACCCGCTTTTTCGTAAGCCACTTTATTTTTCGGTGGCGCACCGCCATGAACGACTATTACACCGCGCAGTGGGAACGGGTGCGTAAGATCGAGGGCGCCTCCCAGCGGATCCAGGAAGACACCATGCGATTTGCCGAAATCATGGAGGGCCTGGGGGTTTCGATCGTCGACGCGGTAATGACGCTGTTCGCTTTTTTGCCGGTATTGTGGGCCTTGTCCGAGTATGTGAAAGAGCTGCCCCTGGTTGGTCAGATCGCCCATCCGCTGTTCGTCGCCTCGCTGGTCTGGTCGGTGTTCGGCACCGGATTGCTGGCGCTTGTCGGTATAAAACTGCCCGGATTGTTCTTCAAGAACCAGCGCGTGGAAGCCGCTTTTCGTAAGGAACTGGTATACGGCGAGGACGATGACACCCGCGCTCAACCGATGGCGCTGAAAGAGCTGTTCGCCAACGTCCGCAGGAATTACTTCAAGATCTACTTTCACTACATGTATTTCAACGTCGCGCGAGGCATGTACATCCAGGCGGATAATATCTTCGTCTACGTCCTGTTGATTCCGACGATTGCCGCCGGCGCGATTACCTTCGGCATCCTGCAGCAAATACTGACCGCCTTCAGCCAGGTCAGCAATTCGTTTCAGTACCTGGTAAATTCGTGGACCACGATTGTCGAGCTGCTATCGATTTACAAGCGCCTGAGTTCCTTCGAGGCGGCGATCAAGAACGAGCCGCTGCCGGCCATAGATCAGCTGGCCACATGATCAGCCGCTGTTCCGACTGCGGGATAATGACCAGAGCTCTATGTGCCTGATCCTGTTCGCTTATCGCCAGCACGCGGATTACCCGCTGATCCTGATAGCAAACCGCGACGAGTACTACGCCCGCCCGACGCGTGACGCACACTGGTGGGACGATAAGCCGATGCTTGCCGGGCGTGACCTCGAAGCCGGCGGCACCTGGCTCGGCATCAGCCGCAAGGGCCGCTTCGCCGCGGTTACCAACGTGCGCGAGCCAGGCGGCATACAGCCAGGCAAGAAATCGCGCGGCGAGCTGACGGTGGATTTCCTGACAGGCGATACTCCGGCCGAGGCCTATCTGCACGCACTGACGGCAAGGGATGGCGATTACGCCGGGTTCAACCTGCTGCTCGGCGACACCCGGGGATTCTGGTTCTACTCCAACCGCGATCACGGCATTCGTCTTATCGAACCCGGCGTTCACGGCATCTGCAATGGCGCCTTCGACGAACCCTGGCCCAAGCTCAGCTCCGGCAAGGCGGAACTGGCGGCGATGCTCGACGGCGATATCGTCGCCAGCGAGCTGATGGAAATCCTGACAGATCACCAGACCGCAGCCGACCACGAGTTGCCGCAGACCGGCGTGCCGCTCGATGTCGAGCGTATGCTGTCGAGTCGCTTCATCCGCTCGCCCGAGTACGGTACCCGCGCCTGCACCGTGCTAACCATCGATCGCAACAACCAGGTCAGCTTCAGCGAACAAAATTTTCGCGACGCCGGCCACGGCGGCGACACGGTAAACGAATCTTTCGCTTTAAA
>JAASSH010000318.1 GCA_021767985.1 Gammaproteobacteria bacterium
ATCAACGACAAGGGTTTCTTCCATCGTACCGCTCCGTCGGACGCGCGCCAGGGCCAGGTACTGGCCAGCGTACTGCAGGGCAGGGGTATTAGCGAGGTTGCGGTCACTTACACCAATAACGACTATGGCAAGGGCCTGGCCGACTCTTTCGCGGCGGCCTTCAAGACGACCGGCGGCAAGATTTCGATCAGTGCGGCGCATGAAGACGGCAAGGCAGATTATTCGGCCGAGGTCGGAGCGTTGTCCGCCTCCGGCTCGAAGCACCTCGCGGTGTTCGGTTACGTCGACCAGGGTGGCAAGGGTATAATCCAGGCGTCTATCGATGCCGATGCCTTCGAAAGTTTCGTCATGGCGGACGGTATGGTCGGTGATTCGCTGATCGAGGCTATCGGTTCGGACCTGGATGGCTCGATCGCAACCCTGCCGGGCGGTGCCGCTGGCGCCGCTGCCTTCGCCGAGTACGCCAGGGCGAACGGCGTTACCCCGGACGGTCCGTTCGTGCCGGAATCTTATGATGCGGCGGCATTGATCGTGCTGGCGATGCAGGCAGCCGGTTCGGCGGACCGCGCGGCGATTCAGTCGAAGATGATGATGGTAGCGAATGCGCCGGGTAAGAAAGTCGGTCCCGGCGAACTGGGCAAGGCTCTTAAAATCATCGCCGCGGGTGGTGACGTGGATTATCAGGGCGCCACCAACGTCGAGTTCAACGAAGTCGGTGAGGTTTTCGGTTCCTACAAGGAACTCGAAATCGGCAGCGGCAACTGGAATACGATCAAGATCCACTAACCGCAAACCTTTCGCTAGAAGGCCCGGCGTCATTGCGACGCCGGGCTTTTTTTATCGCTTTCTGACTACCTCGGGCAGGATACCCCCCGGGCTGAAACGCAGCACCAGCAGCAACACCAGTCCCATGAAAAACAGCCGCATGTGCTGCGCGTTTTCGATCAGATGCAGGCGCAGTACGTTGCTTTCGTCCAGCCAGCCGGTACCCACCTCCATCAGCCAGACCCCAACCGGCTCGGCCTCGATCCAGACCAGCCAGATCAGGAAGCCGCCCAGTACCGAGCCCATGTTGTTACCCGAACCGCCGACGATGACCATGACCCAGATCAGAAAGGTGAAGCGCAGCGGCTGGTAGGACGTCGGCGTGAATTGCCCGTCCAGCGTCGTCAGCATGGCGCCTGCAACGCCGATGACTGCCGAGCCGATAATAAAGATCTCGAGATGGCGCCGCGTGACGTCCTTGCCCATCGCGCCAGCGGCGATCTCATTGTCGCGAATCGCGCGCATCATGCGTCCCCAGGGCGAGTTCAGCGCCCGCACGCTGAGCCACAGGACGATGAGCAGAACGGCGGCGAACAGCCCGGTGTAGCAGAGCTTGACGAAGATGCTCGAGCCGTCGATGACGAATTGTTTCAGCGCCTGCTGGCGCGCATCGGTTGCCAGTCCGTCCAGCGCCGAGCTATGCCACCAGCGCATCAGGTCGATAAACCACGGGCTGGTCTGTAAATCGATTTCATAGGGCACCGGGCGCGATAAGCCGGTCACGTTCTTGACCCCGCGCGTCAACCAGTCTTCATTCTTGAGTACGGCAATGATGATTTCGGAAATACCGAGGGTTGCAATCGCGAGGTAGTCAGCTCGCAGTCCCAGCGCTACCTTGCCGATACACCAGGCGATGCCGGCGGCGACCACCCCGCCAAAGACCCAGGACAGGATGATCGGCAGGCCCATCCCGCCGAGGAAGCCGGTCTTGGCGGGCTGGATGGCTTCGATCGACGAAATAGCCGGATCGAGAAACAGTCTGGTCAGGGCAAGCCCGACGACGATGACCAGCGTCAGTGCCAGGTTGCGGTTACGCCCCGGCATCAGTTTGCGATAAGTGAAAATCGCGGCCGCAACGGTGCCGCCAAAACAGATTGCCGCAATCAGCATGCGCCCCCAGCTGGCGTTCCAGGCTTCGACCACCGGCGCCTGCGACACCAGCACCGCGCTCACGCCGCCGAGCGCGGCGAATCCCATGACCCCGACATTGAGCAGCCCGGCATAACCCCATTGCATGTTGACGCCGAGTGCCATTACCGCCGAAATCAGGCACAGGTTGAGAATGCCCAGGGATACGTTCCACGACTGGGCGAACCCGATGACCAGCAGCAGCACGCCAATAGTGGCAAAGGCGAGCTGGGTTTTACGGGTATTGGTCATAACACCTTGCCCCGCAAGATACCAGTGGGTCTGACCAGCAGTACCAGCACCAGTATCACAAACGACACCGCGAACTTGTAATCGGTGGAAAGCAGCTGCAACAGGCCCTCGGGTTCGAGGCTTTGCGGCAACAGGTAGATGAACACCTTTTTATAGGCGTAGGTCACCATGACCTCCGAGAACGCAATGACGTAACCGCCCAGGATTGCGCCGATCGGATTGCCGATGCCGCCGACGATCGCGGCTGCGAACATGGGTAGCAACAGTTGCAGGTAGGTGAAAGGCTTGAAGCTCTTGTCCAGGCCATAGAGCGTGCCGGCGATCGTTGCCAGGATGGCGGTGATGATCCAGGTTACCAGCACCACACGGTCGGGATCGACCCCGGACAACAGCGCCAGATCTTCATTATCCGAATAAGCGCGCATCGCCTTGCCGGTGCGCGTTTTTTGCAGGAACCAGAACAGCAGCGCCACCAGTATGATCGCGATGACAATGGTTAACCCTTGCGAAACCTTGATGCTGAGGCCTTCGCTGAGGCCGGTCATGGCCTTGAAATCACGCGCCCGCACGATGAATCGCTCGCCGTCGAGAAAGCGCTGGTCGTTGGGGCCGATGACGAAGCGCACGATGCCGTTGGTCATGAACATGACTCCCATCGAGGCGATCATGAAGGTAACCGGTACCGCCTTGTGGTGACGATAGTAGCGGTACACGGTCTTATCGGTGATCACCAGCAACAGCACGGTAAATAGTATCCCGACCGGCAGCGCCAGCAGGGCGGTAGGCAGGGGACCGAGGCTGATGCCCTGAGCCTGCAGCCACCAGGTCACCAGGATGGTAATCATCGTGCCGAAAGCCATGGTGTCGCCGTGCGCGAAGTTGGCAAAGCGCAGAATGCCGAACACCAGGGTAATGCCGAGCGCGCCCAGTGCCAGCTGCGAACCGTAGGACAGCCCCGGAACCACGATAAAATTGAGCAGCAGTACCAGCGCGCTGACGAAATCGGTTAGCGCTTCCATTCAGCCACCGAGAAAGGAGCGTCGCACTTCGGGATCCGCCAGCAGTGCGGCCCCGGTATCGGTATGCCGGTTTTCTCCGATTACCAGCACGAAGCCGCGGTCGGCGATATGCAGCGCCTGGCGGGCATTCTGTTCAACCATCAGGATCGCGACGCCGGTTTGACGCACCTCGAGTATGCGATCGAAAAGCTCGTCCATGACGATCGGCGAGACCCCCGCGGTTGGTTCGTCCAGCATCAATACCTCGGGCTGCGACATCAGGGCACGCGCAACCGCGACCTGCTGACGCTGGCCGCCGGAGAGCTCACCGGCGAGCTGATCCCTTTTCTCCGCCAGGATTGGAAACAATTCGTAGATTTGCTCGACGGTCGTGCTGATGTCGTCGTCACGCAGGAAGGCCCCCATTTCCAGGTTCTCGTAAACCGTCATGCTGGTAAATACGTTGTTGGTTTGCGGGACGAAGGCTATACCCTCGGCGATACGATCCTGCGGCGTCAGCCCGGAAATATCCTTGCCGCGAAACCTGATGTCGCCCTGTTTCAGATCGAGCATGCCGAGCAGAGCCTTCATCGCGGTAGATTTACCGGCGCCGTTGGGTCCGACAATGACCGCGATCTCGCCTTCGTTAACCTCGATGGTGCAGCCTTTAAGGATATCGGCGCCGCCGTACCCGCC
>JAASSH010000050.1 GCA_021767985.1 Gammaproteobacteria bacterium
CGGACGCTTGATCGATGCCGGCAGGGGCGCATTGATGATGACCGTGGCGACGCTGGTGGGCGGCTGTTGCATGATGTTACTGACCCAGGTCGAGTACCGCTGGCAGTTTTACCTGGTCTGGGGAGTGCTCGGCGTCTGCATGTCGGGCAGCCTGTACGAGCCCTGTTTCGCACTGATTACCCGGGCGCGCGGCGAACAGGCCAGGCGCTCGATCATTTTCGTCACCCTGGTCGCCGGGTTCGCCGGTACGGTCAGTTTCCCGGTGGCGCATAGCCTCGCCGGCGCCTTTGGCTGGCGCAGCGCGGTGTTTTTCTTCGGCGCCATCGCGATCCTGGTGGTAGCGCCGCTGATGTGGCTGGGCGCCAGCGCCGTGGAAAGGGGAGGCGCACATCGGCACATCGAAAATCCCCATCTCTCGCTGGCGGAACGTTCCTTCCTGCAGTCACCGGTATTCTGGTGCCTGGCCCTCGGCTTCGGGCTGGGCGCAGTGATGCACGGCATTACCCTGCACCACCTGTTGCCGATTCTCGATGAGCGCGAAATCGATCCCGAGGTAGCGGTCGTCGCGATTTCGTTTATCGGGCCGATGCAGGTGGCCGGCCGGCTGGCGATGATGGCCGCCGAGCGTCGCGTCTCCAATCACGGCATCGCGATTAGCTGTTTCGTGCTGATGGCGGCCTCGATCCTGCTGCTCATCGGCGCCGGCGCCACACCGTTGATGCTGGTAGGCTTCGTCATCCTGTTCGGCGGCGCCTACGGCATGGTCAGTATCATTCGTCCGGTGATCGCGCGCGAGCTGCTCGGAGAGCGCCAATTTGGCGCAAAATCTGGCGCGCTGGCACTGGTTTATCTGGCGGGTTCGGCGTCGGCGCCGTTCCTCGGCTCGCTGGGCTGGTCCTGGGGTGGATACGCACTGGTACTGCCAACCCTGATGCTGCTCGCTGTTACCGGGCTTGTCCTGTACCTGCTGGCACAACGCATGGTAGAGAAAAAACATCACTAATTTCTTTATCGACGCGCAAAAATAGTTATATTGGAACTCCTGTCTATCGGGGGGTGCTGGCGTATGTCAATCGAGCTCATCAAACACCTGCAATCGGTGCTGGAGGATATTCGGCAACAGGGACTCTTCAAACCCGAACGCCCGCTCGAATCTCCCCAAGGCCCGAGCGTGCATGCGCAGAACTGGGATGAAGACCTGATCAACCTCTGCGCCAACAATTACCTTGGCCTTGCCAACCACCCCGATATGCTGGCCGCCGCCCACGAGGGCCTCGATAACCATGGTTTCGGCATGGCCTCGGTGCGCTTCATCTGTGGCACCCAGGACATTCACAAGGCGCTCGAACGCAAGGTGGCCGACTTTGTCGGGATGGACGACGCGATCCTGTTTTCGTCCTGTTTCGACGCTAACGCCGGTATCTTCGAGGTGCTGCTCGGCGAAAACGACGCGGTCATCTCGGACAGTCTCAACCACGCCTCGATTATCGACGGCATACGGCTGTGCAAGGCGCAGCGATTACGCTACGCCAACAACGATATGGCCGATCTCGAGGCGAAACTGATCGCGGCCGCGGGAGCGCGTTTTCGCCTGGTGGTTACCGACGGGGTATTCTCGATGGACGGCACCTTCGCAAATCTGCCGGCGATTTGCGATCTGGCCGAGGCGCACGATGCGCTGGTCATGGTCGACGACAGCCACGCCATCGGGTTTATCGGCGAGCGCGGTGCCGGCACTCCCGAAATGCACGGTGTCGAGGGGCGGGTACATATTACCAGCGGTACCTTCGGCAAGGCACTCGGTGGCGCCAGCGGTGGCTATATTACCGGGCCGCAACCGGTCGTCGACATACTGCGCCAGCGCGCCCGGCCCTACCTGTTCTCCAACAGCCTGGCGCCGAGCATCGTCAATGCGACGCTGGCCGCGCTCGACCTGCTCGAGGCCAGTGCCGAGCTGCGCCGGCAGCTCGCCGATAACACGCGTTATTTTCGCGAGCGCATCGGTGCCGCGGGTTTCGACGTCATTGCCGGTACCCACCCGATCGTGCCGATCATGACCGGCGACGCGGTCAAGGCGCAGCAACTTGCCGCTGAACTGATGCAGCACGGCGTTTATGTCACCGCGTTTTCGTTCCCGGTGGTGCCGCAGGGGATGGCGCGGGTACGCACCCAGATGAGCGCCGCGCACGACCGCGAGCAGCTCGAACGCGCCATCGATGCGTTTATCGCGGTTGGCAAACAGTTGCAGCTGATTTGAGAGGAGACTGTCATGAAAGCGTTGGTAAAAGCCCATGAGAAACCTGGCCTGTGGATGCAGGATGTGCCCAGACCCGAGCCCGGTCCCGAAGACGTCCTGATCAAGGTGAACGAGGTCGCAATCTGCGGCACCGATCTGCATATTTACAACTGGGACCAGTGGGCGCAGGAGCACGTGCCGGTACCGATGACGATCGGGCACGAGTATATAGGGGTGATCGCGGAGATCGGGGAGCTGGTGCATTCGGTCAAGGTCGGTGACCGGGTTTCCGGAGAGGGGCATATCATGTGCGGTGAATGCCGTAACTGCCGTGCCGGGCGCGGTCACCTGTGTCGCGATACGCGGGGGGTTGGCGTCAACCGGCCCGGTGCGTTTGCCGAGTACGTCTGTATCCCCGCGGATAATGCCTACAAGATCCCCGAGGAAATCAGCGACGATATCGCGTCGATTCTGGATCCCCTGGGTAACGCCGTACATACCGCTTTATCCTTCGACCTGGTCGGTGAGGACGTGCTGATTACCGGCGCCGGTCCGATCGGCCTGATGGCGACCGCAGTGGCGCGTCACGTCGGCGCGCGCCATGTCGTGATCACCGACGTCAACGAAAAACGCCTGGCCATGGCGGATCAGTTTGGTGCCAGCCGCACGGTTGTGGCCGGCAAGGAAGATTTGCACGACGTCATGGAGGAACTCGGCATGCTAGAGGGATTCGACGTCGGGCTCGAAATGTCCGGTAATGAAAACGCGTTGCACGACCTGATCGATATCATCAACCACGGTGGCAAGATTGCGCTGCTCGGCATCTACCCGAATATACCGCAGGTGAACCTGAACCAGGCGATCTTCAAAGGCCTCAGCCTGAAAGGAATATACGGGCGGGAAATGTTCGAAACCTGGCACAAGATGGTGGCAATGCTCGGCAGCGGTCTCGACGTAACGCCGGTAATTACCGACCATATCGATTTCGACGATTTCGAGACCGGCTTTACCCGGCTGAACGCCGGAGAGGCCTGCAAGGTCGTCATGCGATTGTAGGCGTAGCAATTGCCATACCGAGCAGATCTCCCTGCAGGGTTGCTAGATAACTCCGCCGCTGAGCTGGTAAACAAAGCCGGCGATCATCGCGCCGGTCAAGCCGAGCGCCAGGTAGAGCAGGAACACCGGTTTCTTGACCAGCGCCCAGACCGCGATCGCGGCCGGAATCGATGACACCGCGCCGGCGGTTATGAATGCCATCGCCGCGCCTGGCGTCATGCCGATTTCGATCAATCCCGAAATCAGCGGGATCGCGGCATAACCGTTGAGGTAGGACGGCGCCCCGACGACGGCCGCCAGCGGGATCGCAAACGGGTTGTCGGTGCCGACGTAGCCGGCGATCCAGTCGGACGACACGTAGGCCAGCATCAGGCTTTCGAGGAAAAAGGCGAGGGTTAACCATTTACCGAGAAACACGCCGATCGCGACGGATTCCGCGCGAAAAGTTTCGATGCGCTCGGGCTCCTGCCAGAATTTCCATAAGACCGCTTTCCGGGTGGAAACCGAGCAGCCGCTGTCGCAGCAGCCGGTTAGCTCAGCGCGCAGCGGCGACTCGAGCCCGCCGTAGCGCTGGATTAGCAGAATCGACAGGCCAGCCATCAATCCCATTGCCATTGCCGCGATGGTTTTGGCAAGCGCGAAGTTGAAGCCGATGCCGGCGGCGGTAAGGATGAACATTTCAGGGTCCATGATCGGTGATGCGATCCAGAAAGCCATGACGGGCGCCAGCGGGACTCCGGCGCCCAGCATCGCGGCGATCAGCGGAATCACACCGCAGGAGCAGAACGGAGAAATGGCACCGACCAGCGCCGCCAGTATGGTCGCCCGCACCGGGTTGCCGCTGAAGGCTTTTGCAATCAACGTGTCTGCGCTGGTGGCCTTGGCGATGGCGGCGATGCCGATGGCAAGCGCGAAGAACGGCAGCATTTCCCACAGCGCCTCGAGGGTAAACAGCAGGCTGATCGATAACTGTGGCAAATCGATTAACGCCAGCAGGATAGACATCAGCACCATGGCTATGAAAACCCGGTCTCTGCAAACGGAGCCGAGTAACTGCAGCATGGGCTGGTTGCGGTTTTGGGTCTCGGTTAGTGTGTTCATATTTCTAGTAATCTCGAAATAGCAAACCTGAAAAATCAGGCCGCGGTTTCACTGGACTCGACGTCGGCGCAGCATTCTTCGGTCAGGTAATCGACCAGGCCATGGATTACGCCAAACTCGATTTTGCAGATCAAAGTCGCCTGCTGGCGCTGCTGGTGGATAACACCGGCGGACTTCAAATGGGTCAGGTGATGCGTCAGGGTCGAACCGGGGATCCCCAGTTTTTTCTGGATCATACCGACCGGCAGGCCCTCGTCGCCGGCGCGTACCAGCAGCCGTACGATCCTGAGCCGGGTGGGATTGCCGATCTTGGCAAGAACATTGGCGGCAGTGTCCAGTTTCATGGGGGTGATGCTAGCCGATAAGTCGCTAGCAGTCAACTATATTTCTAGAATTATCGTAATGAATGATTGTTTAGTAGGAAATCCCCGTCGGAAAACGCAGGCCCGCGCGAGTATGACCTAGCGGGATAAATGATCGAGAAAGCGGGTGAATAGCCCCGGATTCTCTTGCGCGGCCGACAGGGTGAGCACATCTTCACAAACCCGGCTTGCGGCTGACTCGTCGAGGCCGCCGTATTGCAGCAGTCCCATCGCCTTGGCGCGCATCTCGGATCGGTCTAGCGCCAGCTCCGGGTCTCCCTTGCAATCCTTACGCGAAACCTTGCAAGCCTCGCCGGATTCGGTCACCGCGGTAACCTCGGCGCCCCAGGATACCGGGTAATTCGACGCGTAGGGGTCGACGATAGATACGCTGGTGGCCCGGCGCAGCCCTGCGCAGCGCTCGCGCGCGTCGGCGTCGAACGAATCCAGCCCGACGACGCCATCGGTCAACGCAATGGCCGCCGTGTGATAAAGCGAAAACTTGGCCTGGTACTCGGTCTCGGGTTCTTTGCAATCGCAGACGTCGAGCGCCGCCTGGTAGGTCTTAATGGCGACTTCCCTGACCGGCTTGCCGTCGAGCAGCTGATGGATTTCGAGCGCGCAGTCGATTATCGGATGCGTGTGCCGACAGGAAGGCCAGGGCTTGATCGAAGTCAGCGAGAGCTGCCACTTGTCGTCCGGCCGGCGCAGTATGTTTTCCGGTATCGGGTCGTCGCAGGTGCCGGCGAACAGGCCCTTGCTGCCCTCGAGGATTTCGGCCGGGCCGGTAAAGCCATGCGCCGCCAGTTCGGCGGCAAGCAGACCCGATTCGCTGGCACGGCCCGCGTGCAGGTGTTTGCTCATCGCACCGGTTTCCATGAATTGCCACAGGCCGCTGGACTGGGTGCCGGCGTTGCCGAGCGCGTTCAGGGTCTGGTCTTCGGTCAATTCGAGCAGGCTGGCCGCCGCCATCGCCGAGCCGAAGGGCCCGCAGGTCGCGGTGTTGTGCCAGATACGATAATGCGCCGGTCCCACCGCGGCGCCGATGCGGCACATGGCTTCGAAACCGTGCAGTATCGCGCGCAGCATTTGATCGCCGCTGGCGCCGGTTTTTTCACCCAGGGCGAGCACCGTCGGCACCACGACGCAACCGGGATGGGTCACCGAGGCGCGATGCAGGTCGTCGGTCTCGGTGATATGCGTCAGCGCGCCCATCAACAGCGCCTTGCGTTTGAGGTCGAGATCACCGCCATTGGCCCAGCTGCGCAGAATCGCGCCAACTGGCGTTGCGCTGCCGGCATAAGCGGTCGCCACGGCGTCCAGCGTGAACAGAGCTGCATCGTCGAGGTCGGTCGCTGAAATCGGCCGCTTGCGGATCAGACCGATCAATTCTTGTGTCAGGCTCATCGAAGTTCCAATATAGTAACCCGCCAGGGGATTCGAATGCCCCGGAATATAACGCAACATCTATCGGGAGGACAGACTATGTCGGCAAAGCAGGTAATCGGTGGGCCGCTGGAAATTGATGGCCGGGTGCTTTCGCTGTCGAAAGCGATACGCGCCGGGGACTTCGTTTTCATAACCGGACAGGTGCCGATGCGCGACGGCAAACCCATGACCGACGGCGCTATCGAGGAGCAGACCCGGGCCTGCCTGGATGGCCTGAGCGACATTCTTGCCGAGGCGGGCTGCGAACTTGGCGATGTCGTCAAATCGATGGTCTGGCTGAAAAAGCGCGAAGACTTTCCGGGATTCAACTCGGTCTACGCCGAGTACTTTCCGAGCGAGCCGCCAACGCGCTCCGCGCTGGTTAGTGACTTTTTGATCGATATCCTGGTGGAGATCGAGTGCGTGGCCTATCGGCCGCTCTAGCGCGTTATACCGTGGCAGTGCTTGAATTTTTTGCCCGAATTGCAGGGGCAGGGTTCGTTACGGCCTACGGGCCTGCCACGATAGTTTGGAATCGCGCTGCCCGTGGCTGACTTTTTGGGCGCGGCCTTCGGGGGGCGTTTGTCTTCCAGTCGAACCGTGGCGTTGGGCACCCAGTCGATGATCAGGTGAATGCGGTCCTGATCGCTGTTATTGTCGACCGCATGCAGCGTGGCGTTGTTGATTTCCCACATCTCGCCTTCACCCAGCACCTTTTGCTCGCCGCCGATGGTAAACACGACCTGGTCGTTGGTTATGATCGGGATATGGATACGATGGCATTTCAGCAGGCTGTAGAGGCCATCGGTATGCGTATCGATGCGGCCGTGGGCAGCGAGTCGGGCAAACAGGGCGCGTACGATAAAGCCGTCATGGTTGAAGTAGTCGGCGATGAAATCGAAGATTGGTTGCAGCTCTTTCCTGAACTGGCCGTAAAGCTCCTGATAGGTGGGGTTGTAGTGGCGAAAATCCTCGTCGTGGATCAGCAATAGCGCCTGGGTCTGCTTGTGTACCTCGTAGGTTTGCTCGCGGCCCGAGCCAAACCAGGCGCGTTCCGGAATTTTAGCCAGCTTGCGCTTGATGAACTCGAGATCGACCTCGGGCTTGATCAGTTTGAAATTGCGCTCTTCGCCTCCCATTTTCTGAAAGCCGTCATTACGGTACCCAATCTGAATCGGCGGAAACTCGAGCACCGCATCATCGGAATCGTCCGTTTCGAAACGGTAATCGTACCTGTCGATGATCAGCGCATCCCTTTGCGCGATCAGGTCGCGCAACTCGTCGTCCAGGTACTTCGAATAATGACTGTGCCGGGAGGCGTTGAGTCGCGGCGTGTTATCGAATCTTGCCTGCATCGCGTCGGCTTCATCGACCTCGAGCTCGCGCATGATCGAAACGAAATCCTGCTGCAGGTTTTCAAAGCGCCCGATATGCAGCGCCGGATTTTCCAGATCGCCGTGCATGCGCTGGAACTGCCAGCTGTAATAGCCGATCTCAGGTGAAGTCATGCTGCGGATCGAGTCCTTGGTCAATCCGACACCGGCGTTACCCTCGAGCGATTCTGGCAACAGGTCAATCAGCGCCTGGCGATAATTGCGGCTGCTGGTATCGTCCGAGCACAGGTTGACGAGGTTTTTGATGGTGGAGCGGTAGTCGGCCTGGAAACCGTCGGAAAGTATGAAAAACAGGGGATTGCCGACGTCCTGACGGGTGTTGAAGGCATACCACGAAACGTACCAGTCCCAGGGGTTGCGCACCATGCCGACCACCGGCAGCTCGGCGTACTCGGCGGGCAGCATGTGGTAGGGATAGTGGTAACCGATGGGCTTCATGCCCGGAACACAGTCCGCGATGATATGGCTCAGCGACTGTCCGCCGGTCTTGTGCATGTGAACAAACACAAACTTGTCGGTAGTAATCATGGTTTTCGAAAATTAATGCCTTGATCGGATGCTGGCAGCATTCTACGTCATTCTATCCCGGTAACAAGCCGCTTAGGGTGATGTCGCTCGCCGGGCAAGCCACTGGAATAAATAGCCCCTGGGCTTGTCGACGCCACTGATCAGGTAGTCGAGGGTATAGAGGTTATTCATCGAGGCGGACAACATTCTCTCGCCGCTTTCAGTGCCGCAAAACAGCAGCTCGTCACCTGGCTGCAGTAATTCGCTATCCGCCGGCAACATGATGCGCTGTCCGCCGCGTTCGATAGATAACGGCATGCAGGGCAATGATCCCGCGAGGTTGTGCGGATCGCGCCGGAGCTCGCCCAGCGACAGTGCCTGTCCTTGCTGCAGGTGTACGATCGCCGCCGACGCATCCGCCTCGTTCAGGACGACCTGCCACAGGTGCGGCGGATTGTCGCCGATCAGCGATTTGAGCCGGTCGACCGCCTGTTCGCAGATATCCTCGCCCTGTTCGCGCAGGTATTCGATAAAAATCTGCACCTGCGGCGATATCAGGTGCTTCAGTACCCGCCGTGCCGTGGTCAGGCTGGATTGCAGCACCAGGTTAGCATTGGCGGCGTCGAAGGCGATCTGGTTCTCATGGCTGTTCTGGCGCACGATGGTGAACGCATCCGGTTTCAAAGCCTCGACGCTCATCAGGATGCTGAGGTTGACATGATCGTTATCGGTGCCGGCGACGACACCCGCGGCGTTTTCGATGCCGGCGGCCAGCAGTGAATCCCGGTTGGCATGCTGGTTGATAATGCGCGCGGCGCCCTCGACATTTTTTGCCTCCGGATCGATGATTACCGGCTTGATGCCG
>JAASSH010000051.1 GCA_021767985.1 Gammaproteobacteria bacterium
CCACTCTGGCCTGACAATGCAATCGAAATGCCGATGGACTGAAAGGTCGCCAGTGCTACCGTGCCGTAACGCGTGTACTGCGTAATCTTGCGGCGGCCGGATTCACCCTCTTTCTTGAGTTGCTCCAGGTACGGCACCGCAACCGTCAGCAACTGCATGATGATCGACGCCGAGATGTAGGGCATGACGCCGAGCGCGAAAATCGACATGCGCTCAAGCGCGCCGCCCGAGAACATGTTGAACATGCCGAGGATACCGGTACGCTGCTGCTCGAATATCTCGCGCATGACGTTGATGTCGATTCCGGGTACCGGGATAAAGGTGCCGATACGGAATATGACCAACGCGATAATCACGAAGAATATGCGCTTGCGAAGTTCGCTTAACGAGCCTCCCGAGAGGCTGCTGGCTAACTGTTGTGCGGAAGGACCGGCCACGTCAGACCTATGCTACCTTGCCACCGGCGGCTTCGATTGCGGCGCGCGCACCCCGGGTGACCGCAACGCTATCGTCGACGCTGACTTTTCGCTTAAGCTCACCCGACAGGATGATTTTTGCCTTGCGCGTCTGTGCCGGCACCAGGTTACCTTCCACCAGTGCCTTCAGATTGACATCTTCCAGCCCCGAGTTCTCGATTTCGCTCAAGCGAACCTCGGCTGAAAAACGCGACTTGCGCGAGGTGAAACCGAACTTCGGCAGGCGCATTTGCAGCGGCATTTGACCGCCCTCGAAGCCGGCACGGACGCCGCCACCGGAACGCGATTTCTGGCCCTTATGGCCCCGTCCCGCGGTCTTGCCGCTGCCGGAACCGATGCCGCGGCCGACGCGCTTGGCTGCCTTGGTCGAACCCTTCGCGGGTTTTAAGCTATTCAGGTACATCAGACTTCCTCGACGTTCAGCATATACTGAACCTTGTTGATCATGCCGCGGTTCTCCGGGGTATCGATCACCTGCACGGTCTGGTGCATGCGACGCAGTCCGAGGCCGGCAACGCAGGCCTTGTGCGACTTGAGTCGACCGTTCTTACTGCGCACCAGGGTCACGCTCAGCTTTTTGACACCGGAATCCGACTTTGGTGCGGCTGCTTTTTCAGGCGCCGCCTTTTTGGCCTCGACCTTCGGGGCAGCGGCCTTCTTGGCTGCCGCCTTGGGCGCCGCCTTCTTGGCCACGGCTTTCTTGGCTACAGCCTTTTTCGCAACCGCTTTCTTGGCCGCGGCCTTCTTGGTCGCTGCCTTCTTGACCGCGGTCTTCTTCGCTGCTTTCTTAACTGTCTTTTCTTCGTCGGCCATTACATTAACCCGTAATTTCTTCCACGGTCTTACCGCGCTTGGCGGCAATCTCTTCTGGAGCTTTCATATCCTTCAATCCGTTAATGGTGGCACGCACCAGGTTAATCGGATTGCGCGAGCCGTTGCACTTGGCCAGCACGTTGTGCACGCCAACCGCTTCGAACACCGCACGCATCGCACCGCCGGCGATAACACCGGTACCTTCAGAGGCCGGCTGCATGTACACCTTGGCCGCACCGTGACGCGCGTTCAGGGGGTATTGCAGGGTGCCGTTCTTGATCGAAACCGAGATCATGTTGGAACGCGCCTTTTCCATCGCCTTCTGGATCGCCAGCGGCACTTCACGCGCCTTGCCGTATCCGAAGCCGACCTTGCCGTTACCGTCGCCAACCACGGTCAGTGCGGTAAAGCCGAACTGACGCCCGCCCTTGACAACCTTGGCCACGCGATTCACCGCGACCAGTTTTTCCATCAAATCGTCGCCAGCCTGTGTATTTCTGGGTTCTGCCATTGGAGTCTCCTGGATTGGCGCGCTTAAAATTTCAGACCGTTTTCACGTGCGGAATCGGCCAACGCCTTGACTCTGCCGTGATACTTGAATCCCGAGCGGTCGAACGCAACCGTTTCGACGCCGGCGGTTTTCGCCTTTTCGGCGATGACCTTGCCCACTGCTGCCGCAGCATCGACGTTGCCCGGGTACTTGATTGCCTTTTTGACCTCGGCCGACAGGGTCGACGCGGTGGCAATCACCTTGCCGGTTTCACCGGAAAAGACCTGGGCATAAATGTGACGCGGCGTGCGATGCACGCTGAGACGATTAACACCCAGCTCGGCAATCTTGGCGCGAGCGCGGCGCGAGCGCCTGATTCGGGATTGTTTCTTATCCATAATGCCTACTTCTTCTTCGCTTCTTTGCGGACGATCTGCTCGTCCACGTACTTGATACCCTTACCCTTGTAAGGCTCCGGTGGACGATAAGCACGAATTTCCGCGCAAACCTGCCCGACCTTTTGCTTGTCACAGCCGCGCACCACGATCTCGGTAGCCGCCGGGGTTTCGATTTCGATACCCTCAGGCACCTGGTAGTTGACCGGGTGCGAAAGTCCGAGCGACAGGTTGAGTTGCTTACCCTGCGCCTGGGCGCGGTAGCCAACCCCAACCAGCTGCATTTTCTTTTCGAAGCCGTTGACCACGCCCTCGACGATATTGCTGACCACCGAACGCATGGTGCCGGTTACCGCAAGTGAGGACTGGCGGTCATCTCTCGGCGACAGCGTGACGACATTGTCTTCCTGCTTCAGTTCGACAGCATCGTGCAAGGTCACCGACAGGTTGCCCTTGGGGCCCTTGGCGGAGACTTCACGGCCGTTGACGCTGAACTCGACGCCATTCGGCAGTTCGATTGGTTTTTTCGCTATTCTGGACATTTCGTTTTACCTAGATCACCGAACAGATGACTTCGCCACCGTGACCCGCGGCGCGCGCCTGGGAGTCGGTCATGACTCCTTTCGAAGTCGAAATAATGGCGATACCCAACCCACCGTTGATCGATGGCAAATCATCTTTCGATTTGAAAATTCGCAGCCCGGGACGGGAGATGCGTCGCATTTCCTCGATTACCGGCTTGCCCTGGTAATACTTCAATTCGATAATCAGTTGCTTCAGGCTATCTTCCGAAACCTTGTAATCACTGATATAACCCTCGTCCTTGAGCACGGCCGCAATTCTGGCTTTCTGCTTTGACGCGGGCATTTTAACGCTGACTTTCTTCGCCTTTTGCGCATTGCGCACGCGGGTCAGCATATCTGCGATCGGATCTTGTAAGCTCATTTCAGTCCTCTTACCAGCTGGCCTTAACCAGACCCGGTATGTCCCCGCGCATCGCGGCTTCACGGATCTTGTTACGGCACAGGCCAAATTTACGGTAAACACCATGGGGTCTTCCGGTAACACGGCAACGATTCTGCTGGCGCACCGCGGCGGAATCACGCGGCAGCTTCTGCAGTTTGTCGACGGCGGCCATCTTTTCCTCGTAGCTGGCGTCGGCGCTTTTGATGATTGCCTTCAGTTCGTTGCGTTTCTGCGCGTACTTCGCCACCAGGCGGCTACGCTTCAGTTCACGCTGTACCATGGAATTTTTTGCCATCCTCGTTAACCTCTGAAAGGAAATTGAAATGCCGCCAGCAGGGCGCGGCCTTCGTCATCGCTGCGGGCAGTGGTGGTAATGCTGATATTCAAACCACGCAGCTTGTCAATCTTGTCATAGTCGATTTCGGGGAACGCGATCTGCTCGGTAATCCCCAGGTTGTAGTTACCCTGCCCGTCGAAAGCCTTCGGGCTCAATCCACGGAAGTCACGAATTCGCGGGATCGAAAAGTGAATCAGGCGATCCAGAAATTCGTACATCTTGTCGCGGCGCAGCGTGACCTTGCAGCCAATGGTCATGCCTTCACGGATCTTAAAGCCCGCGATTGCGCGCTTGGCTACCGTGACTACCGGCTTCTGCCCGGCAATCAGCGACAGGTCTTCGACCGCGTGCTCGATAACCTTCTTGTCCTGCGAAGCCTCGCCGACACCCATGTTCAGCGTGATCTTGGTAATGCGCGGAACTTCCATGGAAGACTTGTAGGAAAACTGCTCCTGCAGGCTCTTGGCCACGGTATCCCGGTAATATTGCTCTAATCTGGTCATAATCGAGTCCTAAATATCCACGACTTCGCCGTTGGACTTGAAGTAACGCACCTTGCGATCGTCTTCCAGGGTCTTGAAACCGACGCGGTCACCCTTTTGCGTATGCGGGTTGAACAGCATGACGTTGGAAATCTGGATCGGGGCTTCCTGGTCAATAATGCCGCCGGTTTCCCCGCTGCGGGGATTACCCTTGACGTGTTTCTTCACCATGTTGACGTTTTCCACCAGCAGGCGTCCATCGTCGAGACGCTTCAGTACATTGCCGCGCTGGCCCTTGCTGCGGCCGGCGATCACAATGACTTCGTCACCTTTCTTAATCTTTTGCATAACTCTTATCCTGCCTGACTCAAAGCACTTCCGGTGCCAGCGAAATGATTTTCATGAATCTTTCGCTACGCAACTCGCGGGTTACCGGGCCAAAAATACGGGTACCGATTGGCTGCAGGTTATTATTCAGAATAACCGCCGCGTTTCCGTCGAACTTGATCGCGGAACCGTCCGGACGACGTACGCCATGAGCGGTACGCACGACCACGGCGTTGTATACCTCGCCCTTCTTGACCTTGCCACGCGGAATCGCATCCTTGATGCTGACCTTGATGATGTCACCGATCGCGGCGTAACGACGCTTGGAGCCGCCGAGCACCTTGATGCACTGCATCTTGCGCGCACCGCTGTTATCCGCGGCGTTTAAAACTGTTTGCATTTGAATCATAGCTGGCTACCTGCGCGCTCTAGTTGGCTTTCTCGACGACCTTCACCAGTTTCCAAGACTTGGTCTTGGAAATCGGTCGGCACTCCGTAATCTGCACGGTATCGCCAATGCCGCATTCATTGTTTTCATCGTGAATGTGCAGCTTGGTCGACTTCTTCATGAACTTGCCGTAAACCGGGTGCTTGACCCGGCGCTCGATCAGCACCACCGCGGACTTGTCCATCTTGTCGCTGACAACTGAACCGGTCTGGATTCTTAAGACTTTTTCACTCATGACTCTGCACCACCACGGCTCTCGTTCATTACGGTTTTAACGCGCGCAATATCCTTACGCACACGGGTAATCTGATCGTTGCGCACTGCATCGGGATTTATACCGCGCTGCATGCGCAGGTTGAATTGCTCTCGGCGCAATGCCAGCAACTCATCGCGCAGTTCCTGTTCTGATTTTTGACGTAATTCTGCTGCGTTCATTACATTACGGTCCTGGAAACAAATGTTGTCTTGAACGGAAGCTTGGCAGCCGCCAGGCGAAACGCCTCGCGTGCAATGGTTTCATTAACCCCTTCCATTTCATAGAGCACACGTCCGGGCTGGATTTTGCACACCCAGTACTCGACGTTACCCTTACCTTTACCCATGCGCACTTCGAGCGGTTTCTTGGAAACCGGCACGTCCGGGAACACACGGATCCAGATCTTGCCGCCACGCTTGATATGACGCGTCATGGCACGGCGCGCGGCCTCGATCTGGCGCGCGGTAATGCGGCCACGCTCGACGGCCTTGAGACCGAATTCACCGAAGCTGACCTTGCTGCCGGTAGTCGCCAGGCCGCGGTTGCGACCCTTGAACTGCTTGCGAAACTTTGTTCTTTTAGGCTGTAACATGACTAAACTCTCTTACTTGGACGCCGGTTTAGCGCCCGAGTCCTTGTTCTCGAGGTCGAAAACTTCGCCTTTGTAAATCCAGACCTTGACACCAAGAATGCCGTAGGTCGTCAGGGCTTCGGCAAAACCGTAATCGACGTCGGCGCGCAGGGTATGCAGCGGCACGCGGCCTTCGCGGTACCACTCGTTGCGCGCAATTTCAGCACCGTTCAAACGGCCCGAAACGTTGATCTTGATACCCTCGGCACCGATACGCATGGCGTTGGTGACCGAGCGTCGCATCGCGCGACGAAACATGACGCGGCGCTCGAGCTGCGAGGCGATACCTTCGGCCACCAGCTGGGCGTCGAGTTCCGGCTTGCGAATTTCCTCGATATTGATCTTGACGTTGTTGATATGCACCGAAACCAGCGCCGCGACCTCGTTGCGCAGGCGCTCGATATCCTCGCCTTTCTTGCCGATGATAATACCGGGACGCGCGGTGTGAATCGTCACGGCGACAGACTTGGCCGGGCGCGAAATCTGGATTCGGCTAACCGCGGCCTGCGCCAGCTTCTTCTTCAGGAAGTCACGAATTTTCAGATCTTCATCGAGAAAATCTGCGAACTGCCCGCTGTCCGCGTACCACTTCGAGGTCCAGTCGGTGGCAATCCCGAGACGGAAACCTGTTGGATGAACTTTTTGTCCCATGTTTGCCTCTTTAACTATCCGCGACGGTCACGGTGATGTGACTGGTGCGTTTTAAAATTCGATTACCACGGCCCTTGGCGCGTGCGCGCATGCGCTTCATAACGGGTCCCTGGTCCACGTAAATCGACGACACCTTGAGCTCGTCGATGTCGGCGCCATCGTTGTGCTCGGCATTGGCGATCGCCGACTCGAGCACCTTGCGCACCATGACAGCGGCTTTCTTGTTGCTGAAAGTCAGCAAGGTCAGCGCTTTTTCCACAGGCAGGCCACGTACCTGGTCGGCTACCAGGCGGCACTTCTGCGGTGAAATCTTGGCGTGACGATGTTTGGCACTGGTTTGCATAAGACTTACCTTTTCTTCGCTTTCTTATCGACAATGTGGCCGCGATAGGTCCGCGTCAGCGAAAACTCGCCAAGCTTGTGACCGACCATGTTTTCATTGATCAGAACCGGCACATGCTGGCGACCATTGTGAATCGCAATGGTCAGGCCCACCATTTCCGGCACGATCATGGAGCGGCGCGACCAGGTCTTGATCGGGCGCTTGTTATTGGTTTCTACCGCATTCAGCACTTTATTCATCAGGTGCTGATCGATAAACGGGCCTTTTCGGAGTGAACGTGGCATCTACTATTACCTCTTGTTCCGACGACGTACGATCAGGTGATCGGTACGCTTGTTCGAACGTGTCTTGTATCCCTTGGCGGGAGTTCCCCAGGGCGATACCGGGTGACGGCCACCCGAAGTGCGGCCTTCACCGCCGCCATGCGGATGGTCTACCGGGTTCATCGCCACGCCGCGCACGGTCGGACGAATACCGCGCCAGCGGGTCGCTCCGGCCTTGCCCAGCGAACGCAGACTGTGCTCGCCGTTACCGACTTCGCCGATCACGGCGCGACAATCGCTCAGCACCTTGCGCATTTCACCGCTGCGCAGGCGCAGCGTGGAGTAAGCGCCTTCACGCGCAACAAACTGCGCCGAAGTGCCGGCCGAACGCGCCAGTTGCGCACCCTTGCCGGGCTTGAGTTCGATGCAGTGTACGACCGAGCCCACCGGGATATTACGCAGCGGCAGGCAGTTACCGTTCTTGATGCCGGCATCGTCGCCCGAACGCAGCTTGTCGCCCGCGGCAACGCCCTTGGGCGCGATGATGTAGCGACGCTCGCCGTCCATGTATTTCAACAGCGCGAGGTGGGCGCTGCGATTGGGATCGTACTCGATACGCTCGACCACGGAATCGATACCATCCTTGTTGCGCTTGAAATCGACCACGCGGTAGCGCTGCTTGTGACCGCCGCCCATGTGGCGCGACGTGATCCGTCCCGCATTGTTGCGGCCACCGGTCTTTGCTTTCTTCTCCAGCAGTCCGGCAAAGGGCTTGCCCTTGTGCAGACCGGGCGTCTTGACCGAAACGACAAAACGGCGTCCGGGTGAAGTCGGTTTTGCTTTAATCAGTGCCATCGTTCTAACCACCTATCGCTGCGAGGTCGATCTCGTGACCCTGCTCGAGTGAAACATACGCTTTCTTCCAGTCGGAGCGCTTGCCGTGGCGCAAGCCCATACGCTTGGTCTTGCCCTTCATGTTGGCGGTGCGCACGTTGGCCACCTTGACGTTGAACAGCTGCTCTACCGCCTCCTTGATTTCGGACTTCCTGGCGTCGCTCGCCACCTGGAACACGGCCTGGTTGGCAGAGTCGCCCAGTAACGCCGACTTTTCGGAGATATGCGGGACTTTGATAATCTGGAACATTCTTTCCTGGTTCATGACAGGCGCTCCTCGAGTTTCTTCAACGCGGCTTCGTCGATAACGACCTTTTCCTGCTTGATCAGGCTGACCGGGTCGACGATGGCGATATCCATCACCTGGATATTTGGAATATTGCGCGCTGCCAGGTAAACCGCGGCATCGAGGCCGTCGGTCAGCACCAGCGCATTATCGACACCCAGCTCGTTCAGGCGCGCCTGCATTTGCTTCGTCTTCGGTTCGGTCACGCCCAGCTTATCGATCAGGACCAGGCGCTCCTGGCGCACCAGCTCCGATACCAGGCTGCGCATGCCGACACGGTACATTTTCTTGTTCAGCTTCTTGCCGTAATCGCGCGGGGTAGCGGCGAAAGTTACGCCACCCGAACGCCACAGAGGGCTGCGAATGGTGCCGGCGCGCGCACGGCCGGTGCCTTTCTGGCGCCAGGGCTTGGCGCCGCCGCCGCTCACCTGGGAACGGGTCTTTTGCGCCTTGGTACCGGCACGGGCCGATGCCATGTATGACACGACCAGCTGATGCACCAGCGTTTCGTTGAAGCTGGCGGCAAAAGCATCGTCGGAAACGGATACCTTTTTCTTCGAGTTATGAATCGCTATGTCCATTTCTTGAAATCTCTATCTCTTCTGTGACTCTGGCGTCTGTTACCTGGATCTAGCCTTTGGACGCCGGACGAATAACAACGTCACCGCTCTTGGCGCCCGGAACCGCGCCCCTGATCAACAGCAGGTTGCGCTCTGCATCGACCTTGACGACTTCCAGGTTTTGCGTGGTGGTATTAGCCGCGCCCATGTGGCCCGACATCTTTTTACCCTTGAAAACGCGTCCAGGGGTCTGGTTCTGACCGATCGAACCGTTGGCACGATGCGAAATCGAGTTGCCATGGGTAGCGTCCTGCATGCTGAAGTTAG
>JAASSH010000319.1 GCA_021767985.1 Gammaproteobacteria bacterium
TACCAACCTGGGGCTGACCTACTTAAAGCTGCAGAAACCGGAGCTCGCCGAGCAATCGTTTCAGCAAGCTATAAAGCTCAACGACGATGATGCCGTGGCGCATAACCACCTCGGCATATTGCTTCGCCAACAGGGCGAATTCGAAGCAGCGCGCCAACACTACCAGAAAGCACTCAAGATCGACTCCGGTTACGCGCTCGCCCACCTTAACATCGGCATACTCTACGATATCTACTTTCAGGATCTTAAACTGGCTTTACGGCACTACCAGAGATACCAGGCACTCGTCGGCGAAGAGAGTTCGCAGGTAGCCGGGTGGATCGTTGATATCGAACGCCAACTGAAGGGCAGCAATTCGAGTTCAAAGGGTTAGAAAATGAGAAAACTTTCGCTACACTTATGCCTGATTTCTGCTATTTCTTGTATTGCAAACGTGAATGCGCAGGAAAGGTTGCAAATGGAAGGCACCGAGATCACCGGCAACAAGGAATTACCGAGGGTTTTGTACATTGTTCCATGGAAATCAGTCGAGCGATTCGAAATAGAATCCCCACCGATCACCAGCATTATGGATCAGGAACTGACCCGCATAGATCGAGCTTCATTTAAACGACAAATTCATTATCACGACGCCATTTTTTCCAAGGCCAAGCTGGATTAATCCGGCTCTAGAACACAGCGGAGATTCTCGCGATGAACGAAATGTTAACTACAGTTATCAGGTTTTTCCAGGACGGTGGGCCCTTCATGTACCCCATACTGGCGGTACTGGCGATCGGCCTGGCGATCACACTGGAACGCTGGCTTCATCTCAGTGTCGCCAGGACCAAGAATCGCCGCATGATCGCCAAACTGATGCCACTGGTGGCCAAGGGCGAAGTCGCCAGCGCCAGCAAGCTGGCGCAGAGTTCCAGCGCCACGGTAAGCCGTATCCTGCTGCAGGGTATGGAACACTATAAGTCCGGGCGTCGCCGGGACGACTTCGAGGCAGCCATGGATGAGAGCATCATGGAAGCGATTCCACGGCTCGAAAAACGTACCCACTACCTCGCGATGTTCGCCAACATCGCCACGCTGCTGGGACTGCTGGGCACCATTATCGGCCTGATCAAGGCCTTTACCGCGGTCGCCCAGGTAGATCCTTCGATGAAGGCGGAAATCCTCTCCACCAGTATATCGGTCGCGATGAACACCACCGCGTTCGGGCTCATCGTTGCGATCCCGCTACTGTTCTTCTACACCGTGCTGCAGACCAAGACCACGGAAATTGTCGACAGCCTGGAGATGACGACCGTCAAGTTCGTCAATCACCTGTCGCGCGTACAAGAAGCCGCTAAGTAAACGACAAGCAGCAGCCTCATGTCTAAACGGGTACATCGCCGCAAGCATCCCGCTGTGGAATTGAACATCACTGCCTTCATGAACCTGATGGTGGTGCTGGTGCCATTCCTGCTGATGACCGCGGTTTTCAGCCATATCACGATTCTCGACCTGAATCTGCCGCCACCGGGCGCCAACAAGGACGTCAAGCAGCCGAAGAAGCCGCCCTATGAACTGCGTGTCACCATCCGCAAGAATATGCTGGTGCTGTCAGATAACCGCCTGGGCATGATCAAACGCATTCCCAGCAAGGGTAAAGAGCATAACTTTGCCCAGCTCAAGGAAACCCTGAAGCAGGTCAAGGCGCGCATTCCGGATCACACCAACATTACGATTCTGGCGGAACAGCAAACCCGCTACGACGATCTGATTTCGGCGATGGACAGCTCGCGCTCCTATCGCGCGCAGGTCGATGGCGAATGGGTGTTCGCGGAACTGTTTCCCGATATTTCGATTGGCGATGCCGCAAAGTAGCAACAGGACGATGATACGATGAAGGCTTCCCGACGCGCCAAGCGCATGCAAGTACACCACAAGCGCAGCAAACAACGCAATGCCGCGCTCAACATGGTGTCGCTGATGGATATCTTTACCATCCTGGTATTCTTCCTGCTGGTCAACGCCACCAGTACCGAGGTGCTGCCATCGCCCAAGAACATCACGCTGCCCGAGGCCGCGGCCGAGAAACTGCCGGCGCTAACCCTCGTCATCGCGGTAGACGAGAGAGTCATTCGCCTGCAGGGCAGGCCCATCGTCACTGTGAAAGATGCGCTCAAGGGCGACAAGAACTCGATCAGACCCCTGTTTGACGCGCTCAGGGTAGCCTCGACAACCGTCAAGGGTGTTGCCGACAAAAAGGGCGTCACCATCATGGGCGACCAGGAGATTCCCTATCAGCTGCTGAAAAAGATCATGCTGACCTGCGCCGGCGCGGAATACACTAATATTTCCTTCGCGGTAAACCAGAAGGCAGCGGAGACCTGATGGCCAGGGCAGCCGCATTCAAGGAACCGAGCCTGCCCTGGGTCGACCATTCGGAAGACCGCGGGTTCAAATGGCTGATGATCATCATGCTGGTGCTGTTCCTCGGCGCCGGCCTGGTGCTGAATCTGATCAAGCTGCCTGAAATCGAACAGAAAAACCTGGTTGACGTGTCCCCGCGTCTGGCGAAACTGATCCTGGAAAAGCAGAAGGTCAAGCCACCACCCAAGAAAGAAAAGCCCAAGGAAAAAAAGAAGGAAGAGCCAAAGAAGAAAGAAAAGCCCAAAGAAAAGAAGAAGGAAGAGCCAAAAAAGAAAGAAAAGCCCAAGGAAAAAAAGAAGGAAGAGCCGAAGAAAAAAGATGCCCGCGACGTGGCCAAGCAAAGCGGCCTGATTGCACTGAGTGACGAACTCGAGGACCTGCGGGAAAGCTTCGACCTCGACGACTCGCTCAACAAGCCGCAGCAAACCGAGGGCTCGCAGGCGATCAAGGTAGCGACCGCCAGCGACCTGCTGAGCGCGACCGCGGGCCAATCAAGCGGTGGCATTCGGACCGATACCCTGAATCGCAATATCAAGACCAGTGAACTGGCGCAGCGCCAGACCACCAAGGTCGAGAGCAAGATCGAGTCCGACGAAAAGCTCGCCAAGGCGGCCACGGCGACGAAGCAGGCCGGCAGCGGCACTGGTGGTGCGGGCAAGCGCAGCTCCGACGAGATCGAACGCGTGTTTCAGAAAAACAAGGGCAGTATCTTCAATCTCTATAACCGCGCCCTGCGCAAGAATCCGTCGCTCGCCGGCCAGGTCGTGGTGGAGCTAACCATTTCACCCAACGGCCAGGTTACCGCGGTAAAAATCCTTTCCAGCGAACTCGGCGACGAGAAGCTGGAGCGCAAGCTCGTCCTGCGCATCAAGAAGTTCAAGTTTACCCAGTCCAACGTCGCCGAAATTACCGTCACCTATCCGATCGACTTTCTGCCCTCCTGACGGGCGCCCGATGCAACCGCTGTCGCTCGATACCAGCCGCCTTAACCTGCGCTGGCTGACGCTCGACGACGCTGCATTTATCCTCACACTGGTAAACGATCCGGACTGGATCCGCTTTATCGGCGACAAGTCCGTAACTGATCTCGATGCTGCTCGAAACTATCTCGAAGCGGGACCACTGGCAATGTATCGCAGACACGGATTCGGCCTTAACCGGGTAGCCTTGAAGGCTGACGATGCGGCTATCGGTATCTGCGGAATACTCCAGCGTGAAACCCTGACCGAGCCCGACCTCGGTTTCGCTTTCCTGCCGGAATTCAGGCGCCGTGGTTACGCACTCGAGGCGGCGCAAGCGATACTCGAGCATGCCTCGCAAACAATGGGGCTAAACCGCGTTGCCGCAATCCTGTCACCGCAAAATACCGCCTCGGCCGGATTGCTCGAAAAACTGGGATTCAACTTCGAGCGCAATTATCAGGCGGAACCAAATGAAGCCATTTTAGATCTGTACGCTATCGATCTGGTGA
>JAASSH010000052.1 GCA_021767985.1 Gammaproteobacteria bacterium
CCAAGATGATGACTGAGCTGCTACTTGGCCTCGAAATGTCGCCTTACTTGATACTGATATTGGTCATGGCCTTGATCTTCCTGCTTGGATGGCCACTGGAGTGGGTGCCTATTGTCCTGATCGTTGTGCCAATTTTGCTACCGACAGTCGCGGCGCTCGAGGTCCACGGGCTGGGTCGCTACGACCTGATGGTATGGTTTGGCATCCTGGTCGCGGTGAACCTGCAGACTGCCTGGCTATCCCCACCTGTGGCCTTGTCAGCCTATTTCCTGAAGGGGGTCGTGCCGAATTGGGATCTCAAGGACATCTACCTGGGCATGATGCAGTTCATGATGATTCAACTCGTCGGTCTCATCCTGCTGTTTTCCTTCCCGCAAATGGTGCTTTGGCTACCCAAAGTAATGTCTGGTGGGTAAATCATGATGCATCTCCTTCGATCTGCCTTGTTAGGGCCACGCGCCCGGCATGCTGATATCTATCCTGGCAGTTGTCGATGACCTGGTTTTACTGGTAACGAATGAAACGAGAGCGAGGGTCCACCATACAGCGCGTGCTCGATATCCTCGATACCGTGGCCGCATCGAAAAAGCCACTGAGCGCCACCGAAATCAACGAGGTACTGGGCCTGCCGAAAGCCACCGCGCATCGACTTTGCAGTGAGCTGGAATCGAGGGGTTATCTGCTAAAACGTATCAATGGCAAGAGTTACGTTCCCGGCAACCGGCTGTGCGACGTCGCCGTCGGCGTGCTCGCCAACTCCCGCTTCAGCGCGACCCGTCATGCCATCCTGACTTCGCTGTCGGAGAAGGTCGGAGAAACCTGCAATATCGCCTACCCCGACGGGCTCTACATGGCTTACTCGGATCGCGTCGAAACCAAGGCGCCGTTGCGACTGCAATTCCCGATTGGCATGCGGGTTCCTTTGTATTGCACCGCCAGTGGCAAGCTTTACCTGAGCACGCTACCGAAGGCGCGACGCAAGGCCATCGTCAACAAACTCGAGCTCGACAAACGCGCCAAGAATACGATTACCGATCCCGATACCCTGATCAGGGAAATCGACGACATCGATAAACGGGAGGTCTCGATCGATAACCAGGAACTCTACGACGACATCATCGCGATCGCGGTCCCCATCAAGGACAAACAGGGCAGGTTCTACAGCTCGCTGGCGATCCAGGCACCAGTATCGCGTATCTCGATCGATGACAGCGACCGCTATATCCCGTTGCTGCGCGAGGCCGCGCACGACCTGGCGCTACTGGCAGAAGAAGACGAGTAACCGGGGACGAATCCACCTTCAGGCCCCGGCGTTCGCATCTCTTCCGGCGGCGACCGATGACAACCCGCTGCTATCGCATCAGAAAGATCTATCCATGTTGACACCGCAGCGACATTAGTTATACGTATGTGGTAGCCTTTAGCGCCGATTGACATCCTTTCATGCTCGCTTTCAGAGTCCTGGCAGGAACACTCAACTTGCCGCGCAGCCCATCTGCTTGCGGCAGCCTATTTAACGCCATCGAGCCAGATTTGTTTATGATCAGGGTTTGTAAAAAGCTCAGTAAAGACAGTCTCGCGACAGCCGCTGGGCGCGCGCTGCTGGCGGGCTGCCTGTTACTGCCACAGGCCGGCTTCGCCTTTCACCTGCCCCTGTGGGAGGCGGGCGCGGGACTTGGCCTGCTGAACGTGCCGCACTATCGTGGCTCGGAGACAGATGTTGACCTCGCGATACCGTTTCCATACATCATTTATCGTGGAGACGTGCTGCGGGTTGACCAGGAGGACGGCATTCGCGGCAAGATGTTCGAGAGCGATAATGTCACAATCGATCTCAGCCTGGCCGGCAGTATACCCGTACCGGACACCGACGACGACGACGACGCCAGGTCGGATATGCCGGGGCTGGATCCCCTGGTCGAAGCCGGTGCCGAGGTTACGTTTGGCCTGTGGCAATCAGCCAGCGGTATCCATGCCTTCCAGTTTGTGGTCCCCTATCGCTTCGTGTATTCCATCGGTGACCCGATTCTGGATTACCAGGGCTGGACCTTGTCGCCCTATATCAACTATCGCATTCGCTTCCTCGGCGCAAATGCGCTAACCCGGTACAACATCAGCTTTGGTCCGATCTATGCGGATGAAGGCTACCACGAATATTTTTATGAAGTGGAACCCGAATACGTCACCCCGGAGCGAGAGGCTTACGAGGCCGAGGAAGGTTACAGCGGCAGCCGGATTACCCTGACCTTTTCCAGAAACACCGGGAAGTTTCTGCTGGGCGCGTTCGTACGCTACGATAACCTGGACGATGCTGTATTCGAAGACAGCCCGCTGGTCGAAACCACGGACTATTTTGCCGTCGGCTTCGCGCTCTCGTGGATATTCGGCAAGTCGGATAAAACCGTTTCGCATCAGGAACATGATCACTAGCCGGCATCCGGGGCTCACTGCAGGGTCCAGCGATACCCGGCATCAACCCTGGTCCGACCGCGCCCTGGAAGAACTCCGATGAGTTACAAAATTCTGACCGCCGAACTGATGCACGAAACCAACACCTTCAGCCGCATCGCGACCGACGAGCAGGCCTTCAGAAACTGCTTTTACCTGGTCGGGTCCGATGCGATCGCCGAGCGGGACCACTTGAATACAGAGCTGGCCGGATTCCTGGAGATCGGCCGCAATTATGGCTGGCACATTGATCACGTTCTCAGTGCCGGTGCCGGACCGGGCGGCAAGGTAACCTGCTCGGCTTTCGACTGGCTGGCAGACCCCATTGTCGCTGCGGCCAGGGCAGGCGCCTATGACGGTATTCTGCTGGGTTTGCACGGCGCCATGGTCACGGACTTCAGCGAGGATGGGGAAGGCGAACTGCTGCGGCGCTTGCGCGCGGTAACCGGTGACGGGATACCAATCGCAATCACCCTCGATTTGCATGCCAACGTGACCGCTGCAATGTGCGAGCTGGCCGACATCATCGTATCTTACAAAACCTATCCGCATATCGACCAGCGTGAAACCGCTTGCCAGGCCGCGCAAATCCTGCAGCGCAGCCTGGCGGGCGATATCAGTCCGCGCACCCTGCGTGTAACCTGCCCGATGCTCGAAGAAGTCAATGGCGGGCGCACCGATATCGGCCCCATGGTCGAATGGGTCCGGGCGGCCAGGGACTGGGAGCAGCGCGACGATGTCCATGCCGTCAGTATTAACGGCGGTTTTGCCAGCGCCGATATCGCCGAGGCCGGCCCCAGCGTGCTGGTAACCGCCTCGGGCGACTGGCAAGCCCATACCGATTTTGCCAACCGCATTGTCGCCGACATGTGGGATCAGCGTCACCGGGTACTGAATGACTATCTCGAGGTCGACGCGGCGGCGGCAATCGCCGCCCGTTTTAACGCGAACGACGGACCGCTGGTCATCGCGGATTATGCGGATAATCCCGGGGCCGGCGCCTACGGGGATGCTACCAGCCTGCTGGCCGCGCTGCTGGAAGCCGGGATTAGCAATGCCTGTTTCGGCCCGATGGTCGATGCCGAAACGGTGCAGCAGCTGCTGCAACATCAACCCGGAGACAGGCTCGAGATCAGCCTGGGCGGCAAGGTAGATCCCACCCACGGCGGCGCACCGCTCGAATTGCGGGTCGAACTGATATCCACCAGCGACGGACGCTACGTCGGCTCCGGTGCGATGATCGGCGGCCTGCATCGCAGTTTCGGCCCGACCGCGGTCATTCGTGCCGACGGTATCGAAATCCTGGTTACCACCGTGGCCCAGCAGCTGCTGGATTTAGAGCAGTTCAGGAGCTTCGGCATCGATCCGGCGGCAAAGCGCGTCGTGGCGCTCAAATCGATGCAGCATTTCCGCGCCGAGTTCGAACCGATCGCCGGCCGGGTCATTGTCTGCGACAGCGGCGCCCTGGCGACGCCCGGCTACCGGCGCCTGCAGTATCGCAATGTCAGGCGCCCGATATTCCCGCTAGATCCCGAACTCGACGATCCCGCGATAAGCTTGCCATGCTAGTTAATCTGTATAATGCACTCTTTATCAGCTAACAGGCGAGTAAACCATGTCGGATAAACCACGCGGAGATCTAACCACCCGCACCGTCGCGATGCCGGCCGATTCCAATCCGGCCGGGGATATCTTCGGCGGCTGGGTATTGTCGCAAATGGATATCGCCGCGGGTATCTGCGCCAGCGAACGCGCGCAATGCCGAGTGGTCACCGTGGCGCTGGACGGCATGCATTTCATTCGCCCGGTCAAGATAGGCGACATTCTCTGCGTCTACACCGAGGTCAAGCGCGTCGGCAATACCTCGCTCGAAATCCACGTCGAGGCCTGGGTGCAGCGCGACCGTTCGCGTAACACGGTCAAGGTCACCCAGGCGAATTTCACTTTCGTCGCACTCGGCGTCGACGGGCGCCCGCGCAAGGTGCCATCGCCGGAAGATGACGATTAGTCGTCGCCTCGAGCAACGGTTTGCGCACCCCCCGGTAGGTTTCTGGATTGAACAGAAAGTTCTGGCTCATCGCAGCGCAACGCTAAAATGACTCCGGATGAGGACGGCGCTAGCCCGGATGTACCAGCAGCACCGGTATTTTTGCCCTATTGCTGAGACTGTCCGCAATATTGCGAAAGAAAAACCGGGTCACCCCGACCCGCGCCCGGGTCGTCATTGCGACGAGAGCGGGATTGCAGTCATTTATGTAACGTAGAATCGCTTCCACCGGATTATTGCTAAAACCTACTTTTACTGAGACCTCGTAACCCGCTTCCTGGAGGCGATTGGTTAGCGGCAGCAGCTCGCTTCTGACGTGCGCCTTGATGCTGTCACGCTGTTGTGAATCGTAAATCGGGTGCAGCGTGGGCTTGACCGGCTGATCGCCAGGCTGCGCTGCGAAACCGGCGCTGAGATCCGGCTCGCCGAAACCGGCCGCACGCGGCGGTTTGGTTACGAAATATAGTATCAGTTCGTTTTCGCCCGCGGGAAACAGCTGTTCCACGCTGGGTATAATCTCGTGACTGAGTTCGGACTGGTTTAACGCGATTAATATTTTTTTTCTGCTCATGGCTGAGCCCTCTTCCCATGGTTAAAGATAATCAGGCGGCTAATCCAGCTGTTCGGCAATCGACGGCACTAGTCCGCGCACCCGGGTCTGGTGCATGCGCCGACGGCACTTTTCCTCGTCGTAACCGCATCCACGATGCAGGGTACAGCGGTTGTCCCAGATCACCAGGTCGCCCACCCGCCAGCGATGCCGGTAGACCGACTCGGGCCGCGTGACTTCGTCGATCAGGCGCCGGATCAACGGCTTCGCCTCGGCCTCGGGCATGCCCTCGATTTCCTTGACGTGCGAACCGACGAAAACATTCTTTTCGCCGGTGACCGGATTCTGCCGCACCAGGCGCTGGCGCACCGGGTGCATGTAAGTGCGCTGGCTCTGATTGACCGCGTCTTCGCCCATCTTGGTGCGCGAATAAATATAATCGTGAATCCCGACCCGGTCGTCGATCAGCTCCCGCGTCTGCTGGTCGAGACGCCGATAGGCGGCGCGCGCGCTGGCAAACTCGGTCTCCCCGGCATCGTCCGGCACTTCGTAGGCGCACAGGATCGAGTACATCGCCGGGATCTCGCGAAACGAGCTGTCCGAATGCCACATCTCGTTACCGCGCGCCGATTTGATCCGGCGCGGCGGGATCTTGTTACCCTCGGCATCGACGTTGCCGACCAGCCCGATATAGGTAACCTTGCCCTGGCTGTAATAGCTCACATGCTCTTCCTCGAGCTGGCCAAAGCGGCGCGTGAAATCGAGGTGTGCGTTATCGTTCATTTGCTGGTTTTCGAACAGCAGAAACGAATACCGGTTTACGGCGAGGTCGATTTGCCCGAAATCCTGATCACTTAACGGCTGCGATAAATCGACACCTGAAATTCGGGCGCCAAACTCGGCATGAATCGGCTCAATTTTCATACTGCGATGCGGGTAATAACGAGATACCCGATATGAAATCAGTTGCGCGTGTTTCAGGCAAGCTCTTCGGAGAAATGGCAGGCCACGTGGTGGCCGCTGCTCATCTCGCGCCACTCGGGCACTTCGGTACGGCATCGTTCCTGCGCGTGGGGGCAGCGCGTATTGAAACGGCAACCAGGCGGCGGGTTGATCGGGCTCGGGATTTCGCCTTCCAGCTTCTGCGCAACATGATGATCGTCCGGGTCCAGCGAAGGGATCGCCGACAATAGCGCCTTGGTGTAGGGATGAGAGGTTTCGGAAAACAGTTTGCGGGTCGGCGCCGCCTCGACGATCTGCCCGAGGTACATGACCGCGACGAAATCGCAGGTATGCGCGATCACGCTCAGGTCGTGGCTGATAAACAGGAACGTAATGCCGCTGTCTTGCTGGATCGAATTCAGCAGGTTGAGCACGTCGGCCTGGATCGATACGTCCAGCGCGGCGACGCTCTCGTCGGCCACGATAAACCTGGGATCGGATACCAGCGCGCGCGCAATCGAGATACGCTGGCGCTGACCGCCGGAAAAAGCGTGCGGGAAACGCCGCAGATGCTCGAGGTTGAGTCGGCACTTGGCCGCGATCTCGCGCACCCTGGCGTCGGTCTCTTCGCGGCTCGATGTCAATCCCATGACCTCCAGCGGCTCGGCGATGATGTCGCGTACCGTCATACGCGGACTGAGCGCCGCGTAGGGATCCTGGAAGATCAGCTGCGAACGCTTGCGATAGTCCTTGAGTTCGGGCCCCTTGAGCCTGCCGAGATCGTAGGTAACCTCGTGATCGGTGTAAACTACCTCGCCGTGACTGATCGGCGCCGCCTTCAGCATCGCCCGGCCCAGCGTGGTCTTGCCCGAACCAGACTCCCCGACCAGGCCGAAGAAACTGCCCTTTTCGATCTCGAGATTAATTCCCTCGCAGGCACGCACCACCGGGCGTTCGCCGAAAACGAAACCGCGCAACGGGAAATGCACCGATAAATCGCGTGCCGAGATCAGGATATCCTTACTCACGATTCATCCCCCTGCGTGGCGAGGTGGCAGGCCACCTGGTGATTGGAGCTATCGCTCGAATATCCCGGAATCTGGGTGCGGCATTGTTCGGCAATGCCGGCGGTTTCGACGCAGCGGGTGTGAAACACGCAACCCGAAGGCCGGTCCAGCGGGGACGGGATATCTCCCGGCACCGGGGTCAGGGGCGCATCGAGGTCTTCCAGCTTCGGCAGCGAATTCAGCAGTCCGCGAGTGTAGGGATGCGCCGGCGTATTGATCACCTGGCGCACGGTCCCGGTTTCCACCAGGTTACCGAGGTACATGACCGCGACCCGATCCGCGGTTTGCGCGATTACCCCGAGGTCGTGGGTGATAAACAGAATCGACATGTGAAATTCGTCGACCAGGTCTTTCATCAGCTCGATCACCTGCGCCTGTATCGTCACGTCGAGCGCGGTAGTCGGTTCGTCGGCGATCAGCAGCCTGGGTTTGGTCGACAGCGCCATCGCGATCATCGCGCGCTGGCGCATGCCGCCCGAAAATTCGAAGGCATACTGCTTGAAACGATGCGCGGGTTCGGGGATGCCGACGCGGTCCAGCATTTCGATCGAAACTTCCTTCGCCTGGGCCGCGGTCATATCCGAATGGATCAGCAGCTGTTCGATCATTTGATCGCCAATGCTAATGGCCGGAGCGAAACTCGCCATGGGCTCCTGGAAAATCATCGAGATCGCACCGCCGCGGACAATAATCTGCTCCTTCGGCCGCTTTAACGAAAGTACGTCGATCTCCTCGTCATCGGTGCGCAAGATTATCTGGCTGTCGTCATCGTAAACCGAATTATCGGCGTTGAGCATCATCAACGACTTGGCGGTGACCGATTTGCCGGAACCGCTCTCACCCACCAGTCCCAGCACTTCACCCGGCGCAATATCGAAAGACACGTCGTTGACCGCTGTGACCAGACCTTCGTCGGTCTTGAACCGCAGGGTTAAATTCTTTACGGAAATCAGCGGGCTGGTCATTTCTTGGTATCTGAGTAAGGATCGGCGGCGTCACGCAATCCGTCACCGACAAAAACAAAGGCGAGTACCAGCGTGATAAAGAATATAACCGGGATGAAGTTCCACTGGTAATTGAGCAGCACGTCGGCCTTGGTCACGTTTTGCAGCAGTACCCCGAGCGAGTTGACCGGCTCCTTGAGACCGAGTCCGATGAAACTGAGCGCGGTTTCGGATAACACCATGTACGGGAACGAAATGATCAGGTCGACAATGATGTAACTGGTAAAGCTCGGCAACAGGTGGCGCCGGATCACGTGGCCGGAAGACGCACCGCACAGCTGTGCCGCCAGCACGTATTCCTGGTTGCGCTCGGTCAGTAGATGAGTTCGCACGCGGCGGGCCAGCGTCGGCCAGCCGATGAAGCCCAGGATGATCGAAATGATGAAAAACCGCCCCTCGGAACTCACGGTATCCGGTATGAACGCGGCAATCGCCATGAATAACGGGATCGCGGGAACCGTTCTTACCGCGTCGGTGATCATCTGCAACATGGAATCGATCCAGCCGCCGTAGTACCCGGATATGCCGCCGATAATCAGCGCCAGCACGAAGGCGATCAACACGCCGATGGTGCCGACCGCCAGCGACGTATTGATCGAATGGAATGTTCGCGAAAAGATATCCTTGCCGGTGCCGTCGGTACCGAACAAGTGGATCTTGCCCTCGTTGACGCCGAACAGGTGCGTATTGAACTTGATTCCGAGCAGCGTGTATTCGTCGCCCTCCGGGAACATGACCACATAGCGGCGCTTGTCGCGGTTGACCTTGGTCACCCAGCGGAAATTGGTTTCGATCGAG